>NZ_JBELKF010000135.1:0-5932 GCF_042089775.1 Palleronia sp. | reverse complement strand
TCCGCTTTCTCGAACGCCGCGTGCATTACGGGTGAGATGATGCAAAAGGTAAAACCTCTCGACCACCTGATCCTGATCCTCGGCACGCTGTTCCTGATGGCGCCGGTGGTGATGGCGCTGATGTCCTCGACCCATGATCCAATCGATATCCACTCCAACGGGCTCTACTTCACGCCCGGCGGCAACGGGGTCGCGACCTATGGCAAGGTGCTGACCCACAAGGGCGGCTTCACCGGCGAAGTCACCGGCCTTACGATGCTGATGAACTCCATGATCATGGGGATCGGCTTTGCGGTGGGGAAGGTCGTGCTGTCGATGATGGCGGCCTATGCGCTGGTCTATTTCCGCTTCCGCTTCGCCACGCTCCTGTTCTGGATGATCTTCACGACCCTGCTGCTGCCGCTGGAGGTACGGATCATGCCGTCCTACCAGGTCATGTCGACGCTGGGCCTCTTGAACAGCTATACCGGGCTGATCGTGCCGCTGCTGGCCTCGGCCACGGGAACGTTCTTCTTCCGGCAGTTCTTCCGCTCGGTTCCCGACGAGATGCTCGAAGCCGCGCGGATCGACGGGGCGGGGCCGTTCAAGTTCTTCATCGACATCCTGGTGCCGCTGTCGCGGACGATGATGGCGGCGATCTTCATCATCATGTTCATCTATGGCTGGAACCAGTATCTCTGGCCGCTGCTGATGACCACGGACGAGAGCTTCTACACCCTCATGCGCGGCATCAAGTCGATCCTGCAGGTGTGGATCGGCAGCCAGATCCCCGACTACAACGAAGCCTTCGCCCTTGCGGTGCTGGCGATGATCCCGCCCGTCGCGGTGGTGGTGATCTTCCAGCGCATGTTCATCAAGGGCCTGACGGAAAGCGACAAGTGATGGCACATCTCTCCCTCAAGAACGTCGGCAAGACCTATGCGGGCGGCACGCAGGCCGCCGTGTCCGGCATCGATATCGAAATCGCGGATGGTGAGTTCATCGTCCTCGTTGGCCCCTCGGGCTGCGGCAAGTCCACGCTCCTGCGCATGGTCGCGGGACTGGAAACGATCAGCACCGGCGAGATCCGCATCGGCGAACGGGTGGTGAACACCCTCGACCCGGCCGAGCGCGACATCGCGATGGTGTTCCAGAACTACGCGCTCTACCCGCACATGAGTGTGCGCGACAACATGGCCTACGGGCTGAAGAACCGTGGACAGTCCAAACCCGTCATCGCCGAACGCGTGGCCGAGGCCGCCCGGATGCTGGAACTCGGGCCTTATCTCGACCGCAAGCCGCGCGCCCTGTCCGGCGGTCAGCGCCAGCGCGTCGCCATGGGGCGCGCCATCGTCCGCCAGCCCGCGGCGTTTCTGTTCGACGAGCCGTTGTCGAATCTCGACGCCAAGTTGCGCGTTTCCATGCGGATGGAGATCCGCAAGCTTCAGAAGCGCCTCGGCACCACATCGCTTTACGTCACCCACGACCAGCTCGAGGCGATGACGCTCGCCGACCGGCTGGTGGTCCTGAACGGCGGCCGGATCGAGCAGATCGGCGCCCCGCTCGAGGTCTATCGCAAGCCCGCCTCCACCTTCGTCGCCTCCTTCATCGGCGCTCCCGCGATGAGCCTGCTCGACGCCCGTATCGAAGGCGGCACCGTCACGCTCGATGGCCATGCGCTGGCGCATGTGGGGCAGGGGCCCGGGCCCGTCACGCTCGGCCTGCGCGCCGAGGATCTGCGCCTCGCCCGCAGCGGCCTGCCGATGGCGGTCGAGCATGTGGAAGAACTCGGCGCCCAGCGGATCATCCACGGCACCGTCGGCGGCCAGCCGCTCGCCGTGGTCGACACGCAGGAAACGGCGGTCGCCGATCACGTGCACGTCGCGGTCGACCCCGCCCGGCTGCACCTCTTCGACACGCGGACCGGCACCCGGATCGAGACGCAGCCGCACCCCATGCGCGAGCTTGCGCTGTGATCCGCGACACCACGCCCGACCTGCCGGTTCCCCGCCCGCAGGACCTTGCCCTGCACGACCTGCCCCGCACGGTCGCGGCGCATGACGCGCACATGGCGACCGTGCCCGGCATGAACGCGACCGAAACCGGCGACACTCCCGCGGCCACGCAGCTCAGCCTGCCGATCACCGTCGGCGCCTGGAACCTCGAACGCTGCCTCTTCCCCGAGGCATCGGCGCGAAACGTGGATGACTGCGACATCCTTCTCTTGTCCGAGATGGACCACGGCATGGCCCGCACCGGCCAGCGCAACACCCCGCGCGACATGGCGGGTTATCTCGGCATGGGCTACGCCTACGCGGTCGAGTTCCTCGAACTCGGCCTCGGCTCCCCGATCGAGCGCGAATTCTGCACCGACGACCAGAACGCCCGCGGCTACCACGGCAACGCGCTGCTGGCGAACACGCCGCTCCACGCGCCCTTCGCGTTCCGCCTGCACGGCCACCGGCAGTGGTTCTCGGACCCCGAGCAGCCCCGCCTGGGCGAGCGGATCGCCGTCGGCGCCACCCTGCAGACCGAGTCCGGCCCGCTCCTCGCCATTGCCACGCATCTCGAAAGCGCCTGTTCGCCCGAGCACCGCGAGGCGCAGGTCGCGGGGCTGCTCGACGTCCTCGACGCCGAGTTTCCGGGTCTGCCCTGCCTGATCGGCGGGGACCTCAACACCGGCAACCACAACGAGGGCGACTGGCGCGCCGAAGGCCTGTTCCGCGTCGCCCGCGATCGCGGCTTCACCCCTCACGGCACGCCCGACGATCAGCCCACGACGCGCCCCAGCCTCATCACGCGCTGGCCCGAACGGGCGATGAAGCTCGACTGGTTCCTGTCGCGCGGCCTGACGCTCGGCCCCACCGTGGTCCGCCCCGCGCTCGATCCCGATGACCGGCCGCTGTCGGACCACGACGCCATCGTGACGCGGATCACGGCCTTCGGCGAACGAACGGCCGGCTGAGGCCGCGCGCGCCGGCCAGCCCGAACCGCCACGGCACCTCCTGCGCCTTGCTGATGCCGATGCGCGGCCCGACCAGCAATTCGGGCCGCCCATCGGGCAGGGCGATCGCGAAATCGCCGCCGTCGAACGCCGCCCCGTCATCCTCGATCCGCAGGCCAAGCGCCTGCGCGAGCCGCCCCGGACCGCTGCACAAGGGGGCGCTGCCCCGCCGCGCCTGCATGAGGTCCAGCCCCGCAAGCGGCTCCAGCGCCCGGATCAGCACCGCCTCGCCCGGCCGCGCGACCACGTTCAGGCACAGGTGAATCCCGTAAGAGCGATAGACATAGGCGTGCCCCGCCGGCCCGAACATCGACGCGTTGCGCTTCGTCGGCCCGCGGAAACTGTGCGAGGCCGGGTCCTCCTGCGCGTAGGCCTCGGTCTCGATCACGAGACCGCCCGCGCCGCGCACCACAAGCTCGGCCCCGATCAGCCGGCGCGCCAGCTCGACCGCGCCAAGCCCGGCGATCTCTTCGCGAAAGGCCTCGGTCATGCGCAGGTAACGGTATCCTGACCGAAACGCAGGCCACCACGCCCCCCCGTCCACATTTCCCTGCGCTCCATGATTTACCCCCCGGTTGCCTTGGTCACTAGGTAGGGGGGACGCCGCAAGAAGACGAGACGCCGATGCCCTGCTGCTCGGCCGATACCTGCGCCTCGAGCGTCGCGGCCACCGGCCGCTATACCGCACCGTCCTGTTGATCGTGCCCGGCATCAATGCATTGATGTTCCTGGTCGAGATCGTCGCCGGCCTCGCCGCCGGGTCCGCCGCGCTGCAGGCCGACGCGCTCGACTTCTTCGCCGACGCCGCGAGTTACGGGATCAGCCTTTTCGTCCTCGGCCTCGGCATCCGCTGGCGGGCAAGCGCGGCGCTGTTCAAGGGCGGCTCGATGGGCCTGTTCGGGCTCCGGGTGATCGGAAACGTCATCTGGCACGCGGTCCACGGCACGGTGCCCGGCTGGGGGACGATGGGCGTCGTCGGCGCCGCGGCGCTGGCCGCCAACGCCACCTGCCTTGCGCTGCTCTACGCCTGGCGCGACGGCGACGCGAACATGCGCTCGGTCTGGATCTGCTCGCGCAACGACGTGATCGCCAATCTCGCCGTGCTGGCGGCGGCGTTCGGCGTCTTCGGCACCGGGACCGGCTGGCCCGACATCATCGTCGCCGCGGTCATGGCCGTCCTCGTGATCCAGGGCGCGTTCACGATCATCCGGCAGGCCCTGGCCGAGTGCCGCACCGAACCCGCCGCCCCCAAGCCCGGTGCCGATCCTGCTTGAAGCCGCTTCTCTCCGGCCGTCATTCGCGTTAAGCGACCGCTCCTTTTTAAGCACCGGGGGCGGCCATGCCATCGAACATCCTCGCCATAGATTTCGGCACCTCGAACTCGGCCGCGGCAATCGTCGAGAGTGGGCAGGTGCGCCACATCCCCGTCGAGGCCGGGGGCCAGACCCTTCCGACGGCCGTGTTCTTCCCCCAGGGCGGCGGAACCATGCGGATCGGCGAAGCGGCGCTCGACGCGCTGATCGCCGGCGACGAGGGGCGGTTCATGCGCGCCCTGAAGAGCATCCTCGGCACGTCGCTCCTGCACGAATCCCGCCTCATCGCCGGGCGCAGGCGCACGCTGTCGGACGTCATCACTGCCTTCCTGCGCGAGCTTCGTCTCAGGTCCGAGGCCGCGACCGGCCGGTCCTTCCCCCGCGCGCTCTCGGGGCGGCCGGTCCGCTTCCACTCGGCCGACGACGAGGCCGACGCGCGGGCCGAGGAGGACCTGCGCGCCTGCTACCTCGCCGCCGGCTTCGACGAGGTGACGTTCCTGGCCGAGCCCGAGGCCGCCGCGATCGCCTGCGGGGGTCTCGGCGGCGACAGCGGCATCGGCCTGATCGTCGATATCGGCGGCGGCACCTCCGACTTCTCGGCCTTCCGCGCCACGCCCGAGGGTCCCGAGATACTTGCCAACCACGGCATCCGGCTTGGCGGCACGGATTTCGACCACGCCCTGTCGATGGCCTTCGCCATGCCCGAACTGGGCCTCGGCGGAGAGCTGCGGCGCGAGATGGGCGAAGGGCGCCTGCCGGTCCCGCGCGCGCCCTATATCGACCTGTCGACCTGGGCCAAGATCCCCTTCCTCTACACGCCCGAGACGCGCCGCTCGGTCGAGCGGATGGTGCGCCTCGCGGTCGAGCCCAAGCGGATGGAGCGTCTCTCCGCCGTCCTGACGCTTGAACTCGGGCACGAGCTCGCCTTCGCGGTCGAGGCCGGCAAGATCTCGGCGAACGGCGACGCCGGGGCAGGGCGCATCGCGATGGACGTGGTCGAGCCGGGCCTGGGCGTGCCGCTGTCGTCGGCGGATCTCGATGCCGTGCTGGACGACGCCCGCGCGCAACTGGGCGAGGCCGCTGGCCGCACCCTCGCAGCGGCCGGCGCCGCGCCCGGCGACATCGCCCGCATCGTCCTTGTCGGCGGGTCGAGCCTGATGGGCTTCGTCGAATCCGAGATGCGCGCGCTCTGCCCCGACGCCACGTCGATCCGGGCCAACGCGTTCACCGCCGTGGTCGACGGCCTCGCATTGGCCGCGCAGCGAGCCGCCTGATTTTCGGGCGCTCTGCCTCGATAGCGGGCGCCAAGCTCGCCCCTGGCGATGACGCGCCGGGGCGGCGGCAGGTTTCCCGTTGAACTCCCTGCCGCGCGGGGTTCGCTGCGGCAAATGGCGCCCAAACTCTCCATCGTGATCGTCGAACCCGACCCAGACAGGGCGCGCCTGATCGTGGACGCCCTGCGCGAGGCGGGTGACTTCGACATCCGCGTCATCGCCGAGCGTTCGGGCCTCGCGCGGCAGATCGCGCAGCGCCAGCCCGATCTCGTGCTGGTCGACGTCGCCGATCCCTCGCGCGACACGATCGAGGAACTGACCCTCGCGACCGGCCCCCTCGAGCGGCCCGTCGCGCTCTTTGT
>NZ_JBELKF010000134.1:0-6250 GCF_042089775.1 Palleronia sp. | reverse complement strand
TCAGCACATCGACCGAGATGGTCTGGCAGCCGACCGGTGTGGCGCTCGGCGCCATCTCCGTCATCGATGCCTGGAGGGGCGCTGTGGGCACGTTCGACGCGGCGGCCTTCGAGGTGGCCTGTTCGGAGGGCTTGGCGTTGCTTGCCGGCTGCACCGGCGCTTTCGGTGCGCTCCGGCGCGCGGCGCGGTTCATCGGAGCATCGAAGGACGGGGCATCCAGCGGATCGGCCAGCTTTGCACGGGCGGCGGCGCGCTGATCGGCGGTCCAGCGTTTCTTCTTTCGCAGGTTGGCTGGCGGCTCGAACGCGGCTTTCGGAGCCTCCGGGACCGTCGCCGTTGCCTGCATGGTCGTCGACAGGATGTCCGCGCGTCCCATCCTCAGGGCGCGCTTGGCGTCCGCCTGGATATTGAATCGGCTCCCGGGGTTCGACGGCGTCTTCGAGGCGAATACCGGATGCGGTGCATTCTCATGCGAAAGCTTGATATGCCCGCCATTCGCAATCTCAGGGGTCCACCCTTCATCCACGAGCTTCTGCATGGTCGCTCGCGTGTCCCTGCAAGTGACCCCCTTCAAGACCTGTCGCGCACTGCTCATTTATGCATCCTCCTTGGCTGGTAGGACTGCAGAATATCACGGTTTGCGAAAAAATTAAGTGAGAAGTTTAGCGCATAGTGAAGGATTTGGCAGAAGGCCGAGGTCTCGATCCCCATCCCATCTCTGGGACGCACCCGCTTCGAACGGAGCCGCGCCACCCGGCGCGTTGACCTTCCACTGGCGGTGCCCCGAGGACTCGAACCCCATGCCATCTCTGGCACCGACCCGCTTCCAACGGGCGCCGGGCCCTGCCCGGTCGAGACACCAACGGCCCGCGTTGCCCGCGGGCAAGCCGTGACGACATACAGCCTGGATCGGCTGAAGGAAGTTTGTGTGGCGGAAGGATGAGGAGTCGAACCTCGACGCCGAAGCGTCCCTGAGCTTTCAAGGCACCGCCCGGACCACTCCGGGTAATCCTTCCTTCGGGAGAAGATCCCTTGGCGGAAGGCGGTGGGCACGATCCACATCCCCGGAGGGACAGAGCGGTTAGCAGCCGGCTGCGGGCCCTGCCCGCTTCACCTTCCTCAGAGGGAACTGGATGATGAACTGCTACTCGACATGTGGTCGTCCTTTCTGCTGCCCAAAGAGATAGTCGCGTTGCGAAAAACCGTCAAGCGCCTTTTTGAAATCCGATGCATCGGTCCGTGGCACGGCGGTCGGTCGGCTAATGCCGAGGCACCCGAGCGCATGGAGGATCTGCGTATCGAAACGCCTGCTGATCGTGGGCCGTCCGATCCCGATTGCGCGTCATCGGTCTTCGGGGATGTGCCCGCGGGCAAGCCCGGAGCCCTCCTTCGGTAGCGTGCGGTCTCTCCCCGGTTGGCTCGGCGTGCGGACATCGTGTCAGCACACCCCGGCTTGCTCCATGCCGGGCGGATCGATCATCGAGGCGACCGCGACGCGGCGCGCGGGCCGCCTCCCCGCCCTTGGCTCCATCCACCGGCGGGGGGCCAGGCGCAGCGTCCTCTCTCGCCCCTTGCAGCATCGAAGCACCCTTGCGGCATCCTGCGCCTGCCAATCTGTCCTGTCGGCCGCAAGCCATCGAGCCGGGCTTCCCCTCGCGGCGTCCGACTGGTCGACCTCGATCTGCTGGAGAGCGTTGCGTGCGGCGAGGCTGCGGAAGCCAGGCCGCCCTCGTCCGGCCGGGGCATGTTTGCCCACGGGCAAGCGGGGCTCCACCCGCGCGCCCCAGGTCGGACGCGAGATGGCGCAGGACAGCCCTGCCCGCACTCTGCAGGTCTGGATCTCACCCTTGCCCCCCGGCCCGGCATGCGGTCCGGCGGGCACCCATTCTCCGCCTGCGAGCCCGGATCAATCACCGCCGCGCTCCCGGACTGCGACCCGCTCGCGTCGTGCGACCGGATCGCCCGCCGTGCGGGTCACGCTTGCCCGCGGGCAAATGCGGCTCCGCCCGCGTCCCCAAGCCGGGACGCCCCATGGCGCAGGACAGCCCCGCCCGACCCCGCGGGTCCGGATCACGCCGCTGGCCGTCCCTCCCGGAACGTCACCCGGTCCGCACCCATTCTCCATCTGCGCGCGCGGATCACTCGTTCCAGGTCTTTGGCCCACGAGCGGCCCACCTCGCGCGACCGGATCACGCTGGCCCCGGCGTCCTCTCGCGTTACCGCCGGATCCGTCGGCCCTCCCGGAAAGCTGCAGCCCGCGCCGCTGCTCAGGGCCAGCACAGCAGGGCCGGTGCGTTCGGCGCGCCGGTGGGCCGCGGAAGCTCGTCGAACGACGATCCTGGTCGGCGCCGCCGGCGGCGGCCGAAGGTCACCCATCTTGCCCTCGGCCAAGAGCGCAGGCAGGCGAGACGGCCTGGGTCGTTTGGTAGCTCGGTGGCGCGCGGACGACGGGGGCCGATCGGCCTGACGGCTCGGTCGTTCCCGGTGGCGCCTTCGGTCAGCTTCGAGCAGGGAAGGTCTGGACCGTCATCATGCTTCCGTGCTGCCCCGCAATCGGGCTCCCGGCGTCCCCGGGCCGGTGGTATGCCTGCGGGCAAGAGCCGAGGTGCGCTATGAGGGACCGGGGATAGAAGGCGCAGGGGCGAGAGGCCGCGATCTGCTTAATGGGCGGAGGATTGCTTCGTCCGCCCATGGCCCGCCGTCGCGCAGCGAAGCCAGCGCCCTCGGCGCGCTTCATCGTCACCCGTGGCATGGACCGAGTGTTTCGAGGGGTCCACGCGGGAGGCCTGAACGTCCCAGCGGCGCGCTTCGCATATGGGCTCACCCGCGGGCAAATGGCATCGCATTCTGACCTATTGCCCGGCGGGCAAAGGGTATTGCATTCTGACCTATTGCCCGACGGGCAAAAGGTATCGCCTGCTGACCTATTGCCCAGTGGAAAAAAGGTATCTCTTGCTGACCATTTGTCCGCTGGAAAAAAGGTATCTTTTGATGACCTATTGGCCGAGGGCAAGGCCCTGCGGGGCGGGCCGGTCGGGCATAGGGGGGCTTGAGATCCGCACGGGGCCGGGACCAACGTCTCGCGAGCTCCCCGAGCGAGCGAGCGACGACTGGCCGATCCGACGATATGGCTCAAGATGATCTGCGTGATTTCCCGTGGGCAAAGGCGTTTGCGCTGGCGCACGACGACTTACCTTCCGCCTCGCCGTTCCGCCGCTACCCCGTTCTCGGGCCGTCGCCACCAGATATCCCCCTGATGCGAGGCGCAGGTTCGGGCGAGGTGCGATCCTCCGGCAGCGGAAAGCGCGGAACCGATGAGACGCATATTGGCGGCCTGTCTTGCCCGTGGGCAAACAAGATCAGGCCGGAACCATCCGCCGCCGCGATACCCGGGCCAGCAGACCGGAGAGGTCGATCGATGCGCGCTTGGTGAGGGATCGCAGGTAGGCGCCTGGCGATCGGATCTGGTCGACCAGTTCGCACAAGCACAACACGGCGACGGAAACGCGCTCGGCGCCCAAGCCCTTCGCTGCCGCGACCATGACCTGTTCGTCGATGCCGATCATCGGCGCGAGTCTCCAGGCGCATCGCTGCAAGTCGCTCCACCCGCGCACGGGCTCCAACAGCATTGCCACGCTATCCTTGCATGTATCGATGACCTGTTCGATGCGGGGCAGGGGCGATCCCGTCGACCCGCGATCCGGTCTCTTGCCCGCGGGCAAGCCGAGGCTTCGGTGCTCCATTCCGGCCCCTGCCGCGCTTGGCTGCTCGTATTCGATCGGCTCACGGCGTGCTACGGTTTCCACTACAGCTTCCCTCGCAGCTTCACCCGGTTGCGATCGCAGCACCGGTTCGGGTTCAGCCCCTCGGTGTTCATCAGGTAGAGGTTCTTTTCCTGATCTCTGTAGGTGACGGCAGTCCTGGCCGGCAGTGGCGGCAGGAATGTCTGCTTCGGAGAGCTTAGACACGGCCGCGATGGCGCGCTCGGTCAGCTCCGCCAGACGTGCTGGGCAGGGCGCCCTGCGGCGCTCGCGACGGATCTCAGCGCAGAGCTCGGCCGCGACGTTTCGGTCCTCGAGCTGACGGCGCATGAGCGACAGCCGGTCGCGTTGAAGCTCGATTTGCAGCTCGCAGGCTTCGTGTTGCCCACGGGCAAGTGCGATCTCCCCAGCGCGTTCCAGCAGCGGAGCGACGTCGATTCCGTAGGCATCCACGATCGCGCCCTCGCCGTTCCGACGTGCGTAGCGCTTCCCGTTGGGGCTGCTTCGGCGCGCGATGAGACCGAGACCGGCCAGCCGTTTCAGATGGTGGCGCAGGCTTCGCTCGGACATGCCGTCTGCGCGGGAACACAGGGTCGCGTTCTTCGCGAAGACGATGCTGCTCTGCGCGCCCTTCATGGTGATGATCGAGATGAGCACGCGAAGCACTGAGAGATCGCCTTTCGCAAGGCCGATGCGTCGGCGGATCGCCGTCAGATCCTTCAGGATCTTCCAAGGATCGAGTGTGCGTGTGCTCGTGATGCCCGCGGGCAAGGGGGGGCAGGGGGCGCCTTCGGGCGTCCGGCCAAGTGCGGTGATGTCCATTCTCGCTACGCTGAGGCCGCAGCTACCCGATCGGCTGCGATCCGATCGGCAATACAAGACCGACAATCGCGCAGCCGTCACCGTTTTCCCGATAGGAAACGGTTGACAGTCATTCCTGGAGAGAGGTACACCGGGGGTGCAAATTGGTTGGTGGGCCTCTCGGGATTGAGTTCTCGGGGGGCTTTCCCTTTTGAAGGGGGCCTGCTGATGCGTCTCCTTTCCTTCTGGCGCAAGCGCCGGTTTCAGTTACGGCTCACTCGGAGCCGCTCTCCTCCAGCCAGTCCCGGTAGACCTTGCGCAACACGGTTTCCGCGTTGGCGTCGAACCAGGTGCTGAATTCCGGATGCTCGCTGTCCGGGATGGTCAGCGTCACGCCCTTCTTCACGCGCTTGAGCTCGGCCACGGGGCGACCGTCTCGCAGCGCGAGCTTGCGAGCGACGTTCACCGGCCCCGGCTTCGGGCGCGGGGCAGGCGACACGGCATTCGGTTCCGCCTCGACGGGCGAAGCGGGGTCTTCCTGCACGTCCGGAGCGAATCCGGATTCGGGCACACCTCCAGCAGTGTCCCCGGTTGCCCCTCCCGTCAAGTGTGCGGAAACTTTGTCGCGAAATAAAATCAACCGATCGTCGGAACTGGTTTCGGGGTCGAAGCCCTCCGGCAGGACGGTTTCGAAGGTTGCCATGGGATCCAGATCGTTCAGGCGGAGGAGATCGGCGAGCTCCGTCCAGGGACGCCGCCCCGATCCATGCGCTGATCCGATCGCCTCGATGAGGGGCAGGGGAAGCGTCTGGCTGACGAGGAGCATCCGCGAGAGACCCGACCTGTCGATGGAGAGCGCCGAGGTGATCGTCTCGGTCGGATAGCCCTCCTCCTTCATGGCGTTCGCGAACACCGCCTTCTCGACGAAGCTGGGATCCTTTCGCTGGCTGTTCTCCTGCCCTTGGGCAACGATCGCCTCCAGGTCGTCGAGCGTGCGAACCAGCGCCTTGATCGGGACGCCCAGGTCGCGCATTGCCGCAAGACGGCGCCGGCCGTAGACGATCTGGTAGCGATCCGGGTTCTTGGGGTGCGGCCGCACGAGGATCGGCACCTGCTGACCATGCTCCCGGATGCTCTCGCGCAGGGCCACGATATCCGCGTCGTCGATCGCCAGGCGGTCACGCAGGCCGTGGGCCTCGATGTGCTCGGGGTCGATCTCCCGGATCGTCCTGTTGGCGATGTCGCGGAAGTTCGACCGCATTGCCTGGACCGGGCCGAAGCCGAAGGGCGCGTCGCCCTCTTCCTCGGCGGCGGGGGAGGGGAGATCCTCGCGGTCGGGATCCTGATCGAGCGCGGCGCCGATGCCGGTGCGGAAGATGTTCTTGCGGGCCATCAGACGTTCCTTCCCCAAGCGCGGTGAATTTCCTGTTCGAGCTCGTCGCTCACGAGGTTGATCGACTCCAGGGCGCGCGAGAGGGTCGCGCGGTTGATCTGGCTGCGGTCGATTTCGTAGATCGTGTCGCTGGTCATGCCCGCGTCCGCGATGGCGGTCGACTTCAGGAAGGGATTGGTCATGACCAGCCCGGGGAACATGGAGCGCAGGAAGCCCGCCATCTGGGTCTGGGGGCCGTCCGTCGGCTCGTAGCGGCAGAGCAGGTAGCGCAGGAACTGGTAGTCGAAGCCGTGAC
>NZ_JBELKF010000133.1:0-6536 GCF_042089775.1 Palleronia sp. | reverse complement strand
TGAGCATATGATCGTGCTCGGTGATGCAGGCACTGCGCATCATGCCGCAGCAGCGCGAGCGGCTGAGCATCGAGCGCACCAGCCTGCCCGAACCGGCGGGGGTGAACGGCGCCGCCTGCGTGGCGCTCGAGGCATTCTTCTATACCGCCGGGCCGGCCACCGCGCCGCGCATGGTGCGTCACAGCAAGAGCGCCTGATCGCGCGAAAGGGAGGGGAGACCCATGAGCGTCATAAGCGACATCGACATAGCGGAGCCGAAACGGCGCCGCTGGGCGCCGGGCAACCTGATATGGGGGCTGCTGTCCTTTGCGGGCGGCATCGGTCTTTGGTGGCTGGCCACCGCCTCGGGCGCGTCCGAGTTGCCCGACCCGTGGTCCGTTCTGACCCGGATGATCGAGCTCGGCATCGACGGACAGCTCTGGGCGGACATGTATGCCTCGCTCCGCCGCGTTCTGATCGGCTTTGCCCTGGGCGCGCTGCTCGCCGTGCCGGTGGGGTTCTTCATGGGATGGTACCGGCTGGCGCGCGTCATCATCGACCCTTGGGTGCAGTTCCTGCGCGTCATCCCGCCGCTGGCGATCATCCCCCTGGCCATCGTGACGCTGGGCATCGACGAAAAGCCCAAGATCTTCGTGATCTTCCTCGCCGCCTTCCTCTCCGCCGTGGTCTCGACCTATCAGGGCGTCGTCAGCGTCGACCGGACCTACATCAACGCGGCGCGCGTGCTGGGCGCAGGCGACAGGACGATCTTCGCCCGGGTCATCATTCCCGCCTCGACCCCCTTCATCCTCGTCGGCTTTCGCATCGGCCTCGGTTCGGCATGGGCCACGGTGGTCGCGGCGGAGCTGATCGCGGCGCAGTCGGGGCTCGGCTTCCGGATGCAGCAGGCCCAGCTCTACTACGATCTGCCCACCATCTTCGTCAGCCTCGTGGCCATCGGCGTTCTCGGCCTGATCATGGACCGGATCGTCGTGCGCGCCGAAGAGCGGCTGACCCATTGGCAAGAAAGGGTCTGACCCGTGAGCGAAGCCAAGATCTCCTTTCGCAACGTCTCCAAGTCGTTTCCCGCCGCGGGCAAGAGCTTCACCGCGATCCGCAACCTCTCGCTCGACATCCATAACGGAGAGATCGTGACCGTGGTCGGCCCCTCTGGCTGCGGCAAGTCGACGGCGATGAACATGGTCGCGGGGCTGATGCCGCACAGCTCCGGGGAGCTTCTGGTCGATGGCAAGCCCATCGATGGCCCCGGCCCGGATCGCGGCGTCATCTTTCAGCAATACGCGCTCTTTCCATGGCTCACCGTGCGCGCAAATGTCGAGTTCGGGCTGAAGCTCCAGGGCCTCGATGCGGCGGCGCGGCGCGAGCGGGCGATGCATTACCTGCGGCTCGTGGGCCTTGCCGATTTCGCCGAAGCCTATCCCAAGACCCTGTCGGGCGGCATGAAGCAGCGCTGCGCCATCGCCCGGGCCTATGCGGTGAACCCGTCGGTGCTGCTGATGGACGAACCTTTCGGCGCGCTCGACGCGCTGACGCGGGTCAAGCTGCAGGACCAGCTTCTCGACACCTGGTCGCGCGACAGGCGCACGGTGATGTTCATCACCCATGACGTGGACGAGGCGGTCTATATCGCCCACCGCGTCATCGTGCTGGCCGCCAATCCCGGCCGCCTGCAGGAGATCATCGAGGTCGACCTGCCTTTTCCGCGCAATGACGAGATACGGCTGTCGCCGGAGTTCACCGAAATTCGCAACCACGTCTGGCGCGCCGTCTACCAGCGCGACGCCAGCGCGGCCTGAACTCGACATCACACAGAGGAGGAGACATGTGATGACATTCAAGACTGCAGCCTTTGCGACCGTTTCGGCGCTGGCTCTGGCAGGACCGCTATCCGCGCAGGATCTGCAGGAGATCCGGATGGGCTATATCGCGGATTACTGGGGCACCTCGATCGCGGCCATCGCGACCGATCAGGGCATGTGGGAGGAACATGGCCTCGATGCGGATCTCAAGGTCTTCACCAATGGCCCCATCCAGGTGCAGGCGCTGAACGCCGGCTCGCTCGACTTCGCCTATATCGTCCCCGGCGCGCTGTGGCTGCCCGCCTCGGGCCAGACCAAGGTCATCGCGCCGAACGCGTTCGGCTATTCCGACCGGGTCATCGCCCAGGAGGGGATCGAGACCGTGGCGGATCTCGCAGGCAAGCGGGTCGGTGTGCCCGAAGGCACCTCCGGCGACATGCTGTTGCGGCTGGCGCTGGCCGAGCAGGATCTCGGCCTCGACGCGATCGAGTTCATCTCGATGGATCCTTCGACCATCGTCACGGCCTTCGCCTCGGGCCAGATCGATGCCGCCGGCATCTGGTACCCCTTCGTCGATGTCATCGGGCGGCGCGTCCCCGGCATGGTCGAACTGGCCTCGAACGAGGATTTCTTTCCCGATATCGCCTTTCCCTCCTCCTTCATCGTCAGCGACGACATGGCCGACGAGGAGGAGACCATCCGCCGCGTCGTGGCCGTCATCAAGCAGGCCAATGATTTCCGCCTCAACAATCCCGACGAAGCGGTGTCCATCACGGCAGAGTTCCTGAACGTTCCCGAAGAGCCGCTCAGGGCCGAAAGCACCATGGCCCGCATGCCCACCGCCGCCGAGTTCGAGGAGCTGACAAGAGGCGGCGAGGTCGGCAACTGGTTCGACACGCTCGCCGATCTCTACGTGGATTTCGGCAAGATCGAGGATCCGCTTCCCGCCTCCGACTTCTACCTCGGCAAGCTTTACGCCGAATGATCTTTCCCGGCCGGGCCCGACCGACAGGCCCGGCCGGCCACCGCGTTCAGGAGCACATAAATGTCCCGACCCAATATCTTGTTCATCATGTGCGACGATCACGCCGCCAACGCGATTTCCGCCTATGGTTCGGGGCTGAACCACACGCCCCATATCGACCGGATCGCGCAGGAGGGCACGCGTCTCGACCGCTGCTATGTCACCAATTCGATCTGCACCCCCTCGCGCGCCGCAATCCTGACAGGCACCCACAACCACGTGAACCTCGTCACCACGCTCGACACCCATCTCGACAATCGCCTGCCCAACGTGGCCAAGCATCTGCGCCAGGCGGGCTACCAGACGGCGATGTTCGGCAAGTGGCATCTGGGCGAGGGCCGCGCGCATGAGCCGACCGGTTTCGACGAATGGTCGGTGCTGCCGGGGCAGGGCGACTATTTCGACCCCGAGATGATCGGACCGGACGGCCCGGTGATCGAGCCGGGCTATGCGACCGACATCATCACCGACAAATGTCTCGATTTCATGAATCGGCGCGATCCCGGACGCCCGTTCTTCTTGATGTGCCATCACAAGGCGCCGCACCGCCCCTTCGTGCCGCATCCGCGCTATGACGGTCTTTATACCGATGACCTGCCCGTCCCCGCGACCTATGACGACGACTATGCCAACCGGGCCGCGGCGGCGGCGGCGGCGAAGATGCGCGTGCGCCAGGACCTGACCTATGAGGATCTCGGCCTCGTCATGCCGGAGGGGGGCGACGAGGTGGGCAGGCTGGGCCAGCCCGGCTCCGCGATGCGCAAGGTGCCCGAGGATCACCGCGGGCTGGTGCTGATCGACCGCAAGACCGGCGAGAACTACAGCTTCGAGACGAAGCGCGAGCTCGATCTCTTCAAGTATCAGCGTTACATGAAGCGCTATCTGCGCACGATCGCGGCGATCGACGACAATGTCGGCCGGATGCTCGATTGGCTCGACGAGAGCGGACAGGCCGAGAACACCATCGTCATCTACACCTCCGATCAGGGCTTCTTCCTCGGAGAGCATGGCTGGTTCGACAAGCGTTTCATGTACGAGGAATCGCTGCAGATGCCGTTTCTGGCCCGCTATCCCGGCGTCATCGCCCCCGGATCGGTCGCATCGCGGATCGCCACGAATGTCGATTTCGCCCCGACCTTCCTCGATTACGCCGAAGCGCCGCTTCCCAGCTACATGCAGGGCGTGAGCCTGCGTCCGCTGCTCGAGGGGCGCGCGGGCGACGACTGGCAAGACGTGGCCTATCACCGCTACTGGATG
Source organism: Palleronia sp. (assembly GCF_042089775.1). Classification (NCBI taxonomy): domain Bacteria; kingdom Pseudomonadati; phylum Pseudomonadota; class Alphaproteobacteria; order Rhodobacterales; family Roseobacteraceae; genus Palleronia; species Palleronia sp. Next base: position 2,456 of record NZ_JBELKF010000133.1, on the reverse strand, counting down.
AACATGGACGAGATCCACAACGCCTATGCCCATTACGGCGTGCGGTCTGAGCGCTACAAGCTGATCTACTGGTACAATGAGGGGCTGGGCCAGCTCGGCGCGCTCGATGGTGATGCGCCGCCGGAATGGGAGCTGTTCGATTGCCACGAAGATCCCGACGAGCTGAGGAACCTGGCGCAGGATCCGGCCTATGCGGCGGTCTTCGACGACATGCTGTCGCGTCTGGACGCCCGCATGGCCGAAATCGGCGACGAGCCGCGCCATGACAGCGGGGCGGTTCGCGCGATGCTGCAGGTCGCGGCGTGAGGCAAGGGATCAGGTGGATCGGCTTGAGGCTGATCCGCCTGATCCGCCCGGGCTACTGCCCCCGAGCGGCACCACATGCGCGGTCCGGGGCCGAAAAACCGACCACCTTGGTGAAGGTCACCCGGAACCGGTCGTGGCGGCGCTGATAGCGTCGCGTCACCTTGGCCGAGGCGTGGCCGATCTGTTTTTGTACATGGTCTTCGTCGATCTCGACCGGGGAGAAGAGGCCCGTGCGCAGGGGATGCCCGGCGAAGAGGAGGCGGCGCTCCGCCTCTGGCAGTTCGAACCGCAGCCCGGCGACGAAGGCGCATGTTGCACCAGTCCGCGCCACGTGGCGGTCGTTCAGGCGGCGGTTAAGCGCGCGCTGATCGCCGCGGTGTCGGCCAGCAGCGCCAAGGTGATCAGCCTCGGTCTCTGCAAAGGCCCGGTGGTCCGCAGGATCACCTTCACCGGCCCGATCGGCTCGCAATGCAGCAAGGCGCCAAGCGGATCAGGATAATGGCGCCGGGATTGGCTGGTGACGCGCCTTGGGTTCATCTTCGATGACGAAGATCCCTATATGGCAGGCGCCCTCCACGCCCGGTTCCACGATGCCAGCCATGTCCGCTCCGCCTCGAACCGGGCCCAGGCCGCCGCAAAGGCGTCGAAGTCGAAACCCGGCGCGCGCGCGGCGTCGAGGATGATGCGCTCGGTGCGCAGGAGCTTTTCGATCGCGTCGGACAGCGCGGGAATGTGATCTTCGGGGATCACGACGGCGCCGTGGCGATCGGCATGGACGAGATCCCCGTCCGCCACGGTCAGGCCGAAGACGGTGACCGGGGTGCCGATCTCGCGCACATGCACGAAGCCGTGGCTCGGCCCGATCGATCCCGCGATCACCGGGTAACCTTCGGGCAGATCGCCCAGATCGCGCATCACGCCATTGGTCAGCGTGCCGGCAAGGCCGAAACCCTTGTGGATGGTGGTGTTGATCTCGCCCCAGAAGGCGCCGACGGCCTCCGCGCCGTCGAGATCCTCGATCACCGCGATGGCCGGGCGCGGCCCCGCGGCCATGTGCCGGTAATAGGCCATGCGCCGCTCCCGGATCACCTCCGCCGGTTCTTCGGGCAGAACGAGGGCGGCGATTCTGGCGGTTCGGGCCCGGCCCACGAGCGCGTCTGCGCCCGGCGCGCTGCACAGCACGGTGCCCCGGGTGAAGCGGTCGAAGCCGCGCTTGCCCTCGACCACCTCGATGGCGTTGCAGACGGTGGACGTGTCGATGCGGCGCAACAGCGCCAGAAGTTGGTCGTCCATCAGTCCTCCAGCCAACGTGCCAGCGCGGCATTGGTGTGTTCGGGGCGTTCGAGCACGGGCAAGTGGCCCGCCTCCTCGACAATGGTGAAGCTCGTATGCGGCATCAACTCGGCCATCCGCTCGTGCCGCTCGATGGGGCAGAGGATGTCATGGCGTCCGCACAGGATCAGCGCCCGGCAGGTCGCGGCCGCCAGCGTATCCTGCTGATCGGGGCGGTCGCGCAGGGCGCGGGACTTGTTCACGAAGACCTGCCCCCCGAGATCGCGCGCCATCTCGCAACACAGGGCGACGATATCGGGACGCGCGGCACCAGGGGCGAGGTAGTTCGGGATCATCTGCTCCTCGACGATCTCCATGTGCCGCCCCGCCTGCGCCGCCTCGATCTGCGGGCCGCGCCGCGCCCGGACCTCCTCGGCCTCGTCGCGCGGGTTGGTGTCCATGAGCGCGAGGCGATCGACCCTCTCGGGGGCCTGCCGCAGCACCTCCATGGCGAGGATGCCGCCCATCGAAAGCCCCCCCAGCGCAAAGCGCGGCGGGGCCTCGGCCAGCATGGCGGCAGCCAGTGCCGCCATGCTGTCATGGCTGCCGATTTCGGGCACGATCACCTCGCGCGCGGCGCCGAAGGCCGCGACCTGCGGGGCGAAGAGCCGGGCATCGCACATCATGCCCGGCAGCAGCAGGAGCGGCAGCGCCATCTCAGCCCTGCCAGGTCGAGCCAGCCGGGTCGTCCGTGCCGACGACATGGTAGAGCGCGGCCTCGCCGGTCATCGAAGGCGTCGCGGAGTGGGCGAGGTTTTCGGGGACGCTCATCGTGTCGCCCGGGGCAAGCACCGTCTCGCCGCCTGCCCATTCGACGC
>NZ_JBELKF010000132.1:0-6572 GCF_042089775.1 Palleronia sp. | reverse complement strand
GAACTCTGGGGGCGTCATGGACCTTCTCGTCTGGATCGGCACGATCCTTTCCTGCCTGGGCCTTCTGGGGCTGGCCTACTGCATCTTCGAGGCGCTGCGCGCCCGCCGGGCCGGTCTGGAAGAGGACGCGTTGCGCGCCCGCCTGCAGCGTCTGGTGGTGTGGAACATGGGCGCGCTGCTCCTGTCGGCGCTCGGCCTCATCGTCGTGGTGGTCGGACTCCTCCTCGGGTAAGGGCTTGTTCCCGCGCCGCGTGGGCGGCACAACGTTGGCGAGCACACAGCCGAGGGCCGCAATGGATATCCGCCGCATTACCGACCGTTTTTCCGTCAGCCCACAGATCCGGCCCGAGGACGTGCCCGTCCTGGCCGAGGCCGGGTACACCCGGGTCATCTGCAACCGCCCCGATTCCGAGGTGACGGGAGACGAGACCTCTGCCGCGATCGAGGCCGCCTGCGCCGAAGCGGGCCTGTCCTTCCACGTCATCCCGGTCGGCCACGCCGGCATGACCACGGACCTGATCGCCCAGCAACGCGAAGCGATCGACACATCCGACGGCCCGGTTCTCGCCTATTGCCGCTCGGGGACGCGGTCCTGTCACGTCTGGGCGCTTGGTCGCGCGGGAGAGATGGACGTGGACGAGATCATCGCCGCCGGCGCTGAAGGTGGCTACGACCTGACTCCGATGCGCGAGACTCTGGGCGCCCTGGAACAAGCTCGGCGAGGCTGAAGCCGCTCATTGGCGTAGCCGGACAGGGCGTTTCGGCCGCGGTTGTCGTCGGCAGCGCGTGCTTGCCGGGCGTCGCTTCCCGACCGTGTCCCACTCCGGCGTCGCATCGCAAACACCTGGCGGCCGCGTCCGTATCGTCGAGCCGCGGGACTAGCGCATTTGAAGCTCCCGCTCCTGCGCTACATGAGAAGGCCGCCTATTTCGACTTCCGCGGCTGCGGCTTCGAAGACATCATCTTCTTCGTCAACGGGCGGCTCCAGGCGAACCGCCTTCCGGCCTGCCGACTGACCCAGCCGACCCGTCGCGATGCAGACGCCGCCCGGACCGAGCAGGCGGATCTTGCCGACCTGGCCGCGCGGAAGATTCACGCAGTCGCCGACACGCAGCGCGCGCAAGTCTGCAAAGGTCAGGGTCGTCCGGCCCAGTTCGGCCTCCAGCGTGACTTCGCTTGGCATGATCCGGCCCTCGAACCGCACGGCCCAGTCCGGCGTCGACGCGCCTTCGGACAGGGCTGCAGCCGCGGCGGCTTCGGTTGGCAGGATCAGGTGCATCGCACCGCCCCGATGCTCGTCATCGGGAAATGTTATGCGCGAACTCCAGTGGTCATGGGTCTCGTCGGGCAGCGCCAGCACGATATCGCGCGGCTTCGCCAGAGGCGCGGCATAGCAGAACCCGGTAACGGCGCCGGTGAGCTTCAGCTCGTTCACCATTGCCTCGTGGGTAGAGAAAATCCGGTCGAACGTATCGGCAATAAGCGCCGCATCGGTGGCCGAAGGCGTGCGGGCCCGAGGTGCGCGCTTGCCAAGCCGCCCTGTCGTCGTCTGTTCGATCATCGCGACCAGGGGCCCCGGATCCAGCAGCAGCACGCCTGGTCCCGCACCACTGTCAAGCAGGACCGCAAGGGTGCCTTCTCCCATCAGCGCCGCCGCCTTCTCGGGCTGAATCGTTTCGCGCGTGGGCTTCTCGACCTCGGCCATCAACCCAAGGCCGCGCGAGAAGCCGTGCACGATCGCTCGCCGCAACACCCGCTCTGCGCTTGGCAGCGGGGGTGCGTCTTGCCTGATCGCACCGATCTTGCGGCGCAGGGGCGATTGATCTGTCATGGTCGGGATGGGTTCCGTCGCGGCCTTTCCGTTCGATACCCTCCCGAGTCTTACCCAATCGTGAATCCCTGCTCATTCAGCCGCGCGCATCCGCGCCGCGGCGCGCGGCACGCGCACCCGAAACGCCGCGCCGCCCTGTCCCGGCAGGTACGAGATCGACCCGCCGAGGCGCGTCATGATCTCGCGGCAGATCGCCAACCCAAGCCCCGCGCCGCCCGCGGCCCGGCTGTCGCCCCCGCGCGAGAACTTTTCGAAGATCATCTCCTGCTCGGCCGTCGGGATTCCGGGGCCATTGTCCACAAAGTCGACCTCCGCCACATCGCCGTCGCGCCGGACCGAGATCCGCAGCTGCGGCTCGGGCACCCGCGCGTACTTGCGGCAATTCATCACGAGGTTGATGAACACCTGCGTCAGGCGGTCGCCATCCGTCACCAGCACCGTGTCCAGCGCACCCTTGCGCTCGATCCGAAGCGGAGCACCGCCGTCGCAGGCCTGAATCGCCCGGTCAAGGATCACGTCCAGCCGCTCCTCGGCCATGCGCAGGCTCACCTGCCCCGATTCCAGCACGCTCAGATCAAGGAGATCGTCGAGCAACCGCGTCAGCCGCAGCGCCTCGTCGTGGATCACGCCGGCAAAGCGGGCGCGGTCCTCGTCCTCCACCTCGCGATCGCGCAAGATCTCGGAGAACGACCGGATCGACGTCATGGGCGTGCGCAGTTCGTGGCTGATCTGGGACAGGAAGGCATCCTTCTACACCGACAGGCGCGTCATCTTCTCGTTCGCCTCGCGCAGCTGCGCCGCCGTCCGGGCCAGTTCCCGGCTCTGGGTCTCGAGGCGGGCCGAATATTCCATGATCTGCGCCGTCTCGTCCGCCACGCGCATCAGTTCCTCGACCGAGACCGCGCCGCCCCCCGTCATCTGCCCCAGCATCGCATGCGCCGTCGCACCCCCGACCGATCCCGCAAGTTCGCGTTCCAGCCGCTCAAGGAACTCCTGCGTGGGGTCGGGCAGGTAGCCCAGCTTGCCCTGCCGCATCGCCTCGGCCCGGAACAGCGCCTGCGCCTCGGCTGGCCCGAGGATGCGCTGCGTCATGACCAGCAGGTCCTCGGCCTCGACCTGGGTGGGCTGCCAGCCGCGGGCACCGGGACCGTTGCGGAAGACGTTGACCATGGCCGCACCCTGCAGCCGCTCGATCGGGCTCGGGAATGTCACCAGCGACAGCAGGATCAGTGCGCCGGTGTTGAACAGAAGCGACCAGCAGAGCGTGTGCAGGATCGGGTCGATCCCGGCGATGCCGAACAGCGCTTCGGGCCGCAGCCAGCCAAGGCCGAACGGACCCTCGCTCATCACCGCGTCGGGCAAGCCTCCGGCGAAGGACGGCAGGAACAGCGTCCAGATCCAGATGGCGAGGCCCAGAGACAGCCCCGCGGCCGCGCCGACCCGCGTAGCCCCCCGCCAGAACAACCCGCCGATCAACGCCGGCAGTACCTGCGCAATCCCCGCAAACGAGATCAGGCCGATGGAGGCCAGCGCCTCGCCGCCGCCCGACAGGCGGAAATACAGGTAGCCGAGCGCCAGGATGCCCACGATCGAGATGCGCCGCGCCCGCAGCGCCACGTGCCGCACGTCGCCCGACACGAACGCTCCCGCCGGTCCCGACCGCAGCCAGATCGGCATGACGACGTGGTTCGAGATCATCGTCGCCAGCGCGATTGCCGCCACGATCACCATGGACGTCGCGGACGAGAACCCGCCAAGGAACGCCAGCAGCGCAAGCGCCTGCTGGTTCTCGGCCAGCGGCAGGGTCAGGACGTAGAGGTCGGGATTGCTGTCTGCCGGCAGTCGCGCTAGCCCGACCGCCGCGATCGGCACCGTGAAGGCCGACATCGCGAAGAGATACAGCGGAAAGGCCCACGAGGCCGTGGCAAGGTGCCGCTCGTCCGAGTTTTCGACCACCAGCACCTGGAACATGCGCGGCAGGCAAAAGAACGCGGCGCCGGCAAGGAAGGTCAGGCCGACCCAGCGGCCGGGACGCAGCTCCCACGCGGCAATGGGCGAGGCGTCGATGGCCGCAAAAGTTCCGGCCGCACCGCCCGCCATGACGAAGACGACGAACGCACCGACCGCGATGAAGGCAATCAGCTTGACGATGGCCTCGGTGGCGATGGCAGCGACGATGCCGTCGTGGCGCTCGTTCGCGTCGAGCCTGCGGGTTCCGAACAGCACGGCGAACACCGCCAACCCCGCCGCGACCCAGAAGCCGATGGCGCTCAGGTCCGGCGTGTCCCCGTCGAGCGCGGCGAAGACGGCAAAGGACAGCGTCACCGACTGAAGCTGCAGGGCGATGTAGGGCGTCGTGGCAATGACCGCGAGCGCCGTGACAAGGCCGCCCAGCAGGTTCGACTTTCCGAAGCGCGACGAGATCAGGTCGGCAACGGACGTGATCCGCTGCGCCCGCCCCACCCGGACGAGCTTGCGCAGAAGCCCCCACCAGCCGATCAGCACCAGCGTCGGCCCGAGGTAGATCGTGACGAACTCCAGCCCCGACCGCGCCGCGTAGCCGACCGCGCCGTAGAAGGTCCACGCGGTGCAGTAGATCGACAGCGACAGGGTATAGACCGCCGCCCCGCCCCTCAGCCAACGTGCCCCGCCCCGCGCCGCCAGCCGTTCGGCCGCGAAGGCAACGGCGAAGAGGAACGCGGCGTAGAGGATGCAGGCGCCGAGGATGACGTCGAAGGCGGGCATCTCAGCGCGTGGCGTCGCGATCGTCGCGCGCCGCCTCGGCCGCCCGCGTCAGGGGCCGCGCCAGACCCGCCGCAACCAGGATCAGGACGAACCAACTGCCGAAAAGATAGAGCCCGCTCCGCGCCGTCGTGCCCCCCGGCCCCGCGGCCCATAGAAGCGGCAACATGAACAGGATGGTCCCGAGGATCGGCAGCAGCCGCGCGGCGTCGGACAGGCGCCGGCGCCGATAGCTGCGGCGTTCGAGGAACGGCGGATCGCGCGGCGCGCTCACGGCGTCTCGGTCGGGCGCCGAGCGAGATCGCGCACCGCCTCGATCATCTCGGCATTCGAGAACGGCTTGACCATGAAGATGTCGGCCCCGAGCCGCAGCGCCATCTCGCGCTCTTTCGTCTGCCCCCGCGCGGTCAGCATCAGCACCGGCAGCGCGCGCAGGTCGGGGTCGCCCTTAAGGTCCTGCAGGATGTCATAGCCCGAGCGGTCGGGCAGCATCACGTCGAGGATCACCACGTCTGGCGCCCGATCGCGCACGGCCTCGACGGCGCCCCGGCCTTCGCCGTGGGTCGACACCTGCCAGCCGTCACGGGCCAGCACGAAGCGGATCGCCTCAATGATGTTGGGCTCGTCCTCGATCAGAAGAACGCGCTGCCTGTCGGTCACGACCGGCCCTCCTCCCTCTGCCCCTCGCCGTATCCCCCCGCGACTGGGCTGCTGAGACTATGGCCGCTGCGGCACGGGGTTGTCAAAACGCTTTACAGGATCGCCGCCTCGCGCCGGGCCGCGCATGGATCACGCGGGCAAAGGCGGCAGGTAGAGCCGACGGTGGGCGCGGAATCCTCGCCCGGTTCGGGCAGGATCAGCATCGTGATCCGCGCCACCAGCGGGCCGCCGTAGCCCTCGGGGTGGTCGATGTCGGCGGCGCACCACGTCTCTACGGGGCGGCTGTCGGCCCCGAACTGGCGCAGCACGTCGCGCCGGGGCGCCTGCGGCATCAGCAGCACCTGGTAGAGCGGCCAGAGGCTGCAGGGGGCGCCGTAGCGCGGCATCTCGAAACCCGGAACGGGGCGACGGAACAGGACGGCACCGGACCCGTCGCACTCGACAAGGCCCACGGGGCCGCCGACCGCCGCCGCAGACAGCCGCGCGATGGCGCGCATGACCCGCCCCGCCGGCTGTCCCAGCGACCGCGCCAGTGCCAGCGGGTCGCGCACCTGCGCCAGCGCCGCGACAAGCCGATCCTCGGGCATCGCGGCGCGGTCCGCCCGCACCTCGGCCAGATAAAGGTCGAGCGCCCCCCGGCCGCGATCGCTGAGTCCCTCGGCCTCGCCCTCTTCGTCCCCGGTCACGCGAAAGTCGCGTGCGGCGAGCCACGCCTCGACCTCTTCCTGCGGGCTGACGGCATCGCGGGCCGTGCCTTCTCCGGCGGTCAGGTAGCTCGCCAGCCCCTGTGCGCTGCGCGCCAGCCGACGGCTGTCCTCGTCCACGTTGCGGTGGAACCGCGCCAGCCATTCCTCGGCAAGGTTGCCATCCTTGAGAATCGCCGCGGTCGAGCGGATCGACGTCGCAGCCGACAGGATGTCGTGCACCGAGGCCGACAGCACCGGGTCATGCGCCATCCGGTCGCCCAGCTCGGCCACCTGTCGCTCCAGCGTGGCGATGCGGTGCGCCTGCGCCCCGATCAGCGCCGACCATCCGGGAAATTCTGTGGTCAGCCGCTCGACGCGCCCAGTCTCGGCCGGCGGATCGCTCGCCAGCGCCTCGGCCGCGCGCCGCAGCGCCCGGTCGAGCTCGGGCCCCGCCCCCTCGGTCAGTGTGGTCGTGTCGGTGTCGAGCGCGCGGGCGATCTGGCTGAGCACCCGGCCGCCGATCCGCCGTTTGTCGTGCTCGATCAGGTTCAGATACGACGCCGAGATCCCGGCACGCCGCGCAAGCTCCGCCTGACTCATGTCCCGGTCCGCTCGGCGCGCCCGGATCCGTGCCCCTGCGCCCTGCATCTGCC
>NZ_JBELKF010000131.1:0-6642 GCF_042089775.1 Palleronia sp. | reverse complement strand
TCGGCCATCGCCCTCGCCGCTACCGTCATCTTCTGGTTATGAGTCCAGAGCCTAGTTGGCCTCCACGGGTCCTTGGGCCCCTCCCGGAGACGGCGCTGCAGATCTTTCTTCCGGCTGCGGGCTTTCAGGCTCTCGATTTCGGCGACGTGGTTCTCCAGCGCCATCTCGGCGACGCGTTCCCGCGCGAGCTCGACCCAGTTCTCCTCGCCGATGAACCTCTTGTTGTTTTCGCTTCGGGTGCAATCTACGTGCGCCAGATCTCCGCCGTTGCGCAGCCCATGTGCCTCGTAGCCGCGCAGGTCGCTCGGAACCATGCCGGACATTCGCATGACAATCGGGTACGTCTTCGGAGTGTACGAGCATCCATCTTCCGGTTTCCTGCATTGGGTTTGCGCAGGAGATCGGAGGCTGTTTGAGAGCACGGAAATTACGCCCGCAGGCGGCACCCGCAGACCTCATAGACCAAGCGAGAGCCATCCCAACCGATGACGCGCGTATGTGTCGCGATACCTGCGGCACACAGGCCAACAACGTGGGCCGCACACTCGTGAGCACCCCGGCCTCGTGCCTGGGCCAAGATCGCGGTGACGGCATCGTCACCTCAACATCCGCCGCATCGTCCAGTAACACCGCCTGAAGCCGTGGAAGTGACCTCAGCGTGAGCGGAGCGGGCAGCAACGCAGGCAAAGCCAGCCGTTTTGGGTGCAGCACCACAAGCTCGAGCGACCCCAAAACGTCCATCGACGTGCTCCAGTGGCCTCACACCGCGGACATTGCCGGGCTGCGTCGCAGTCGGTAAAGATTCGGGTCCGGCTGGATGACAGACAAGCCGGAATTGCCCCTGCTGAGGGGTTGAAGTTCGCCCAGTGCTACTGTTTGATACTCAGGTAGAAGTCGCCGCCCAACCGCACCCTCAGGTCCACTGCGGAAAAAGGCAAAGAACCCCACTATCATTAGCACTACATAACGCGAACCGAGGATTCTTAAGATAGAACAGAAGAATGACAATGTCCAGATGCTCAGCGTAGAGAAATTCTTGGCCTTCAACGCGGCGTACCGCTCGGCTTGGCGGGATTATTATGCAGAGCGAACGGCTGCAGAACTAAAGGCAGACCTCTTGAGGCTGATCGAAGGCATGGACGAGGAGTCAGCTGAGATTTGCGAGCGGCAGACGGAAATGATGCCGCATTTCTTCCCCGATCAAATCCTGAACGTCCTAAAAATTTCTTCCGAGGGAGCCGAGGCTATGCTGACTAAGCCTACCGCGCGCCGGCTACGCGAGGTTGGGGTAATTGGCACGAAAAGCGGGGACGCCTTGGATGCGGTAAAAAGCCGCCTCTCTCTTCCGGAGGCACCACTACCAGAGTTACTCTCCGATAGCGGACTGCGCTTCGCGACAACCGCGTTTCGCCAGGCCGTCCGCGGCCGTGAAGTGATCGACGGTGGCGCCTATATCGGCGACACCGCCCATATGTTCGTTCAAAACTACGCAGCGAGGCGGGTTCACGCGTTCGAACCGGAGCCCGGTAATTTCGCCCGCATGAGAAAGCTAGTCTCGGACTGGAACATGGAAGACCGCATACGGGCCGTCAATAAGGGCTTGGGCAGTAAGCCCGGCGAAATGCGGCTCTGGGGCACTGAACTCGGAGCCTCGACGATTCGAAAGAGCGGCTTTGAAGAAGCGAACGCTAGACTGATTCAGATCACTTCCATCGATTCCTATTGCGAGACGGAGGCTTTGGACATCGGGCTCATCAAGCTCGACGTTGAAGGGCTGGAGCACGATGTACTGCTCGGTGCGCGGTCCACGATCGAAAGGTGCCGCCCCGCCCTCGTCATCTCGATCTATCACACGGCGCAGGACTTCTTTGGCATTAAGCCAATGCTTGATTCTTGGGATCTCGGCTACAAGTTCGAGGTACGGAAGCTATCAGCAGACCTGTGCAAGGAACTCGTTCTTCTTTGCACTCCCGCCTCCTGATCATCCCACTGGGATGAATATGTCATCGTAAGCACGGACGCCTCATGTTTCATTATAAGTCCTACGGAGATCTTGCGCGTGATATTGCCGCCGGTCTTCAAAGAATACCGGTCGTCGATCTGGTTGTTGGCATCCCGAAATCTGGAATGATTCCCGCGACTATGCTCGCTTCCTTCCTGAACCGGAAGTTGATCGACCTGAATAGCTTCGAGTTCAGCTACGGGCTGCGTTCTGGCGTGAGGAAGTACGCCAAAGCAGAAAAACAAAGTCCGCTGCGGGTTCTTGTTGTTGACGATTCCGTAAATACGGGAACGGAATTGCGCCGTGTGCGCGAGCGGCTGTCATCGATGTTCGGGGAAGAATTCTCCTTCACGTTTCTTGCAGTCTATGGCCTAGAGGATACGCCTCCCTCGGGCCTCGCCGACGTGATCCTTTCCGTTGTGCCGCAACCGCGGGTGTTCCAGTGGAACTATCGCAACCACATCATCGGAGAGCATGCCCTCTTCGACATGGATGGCGTTCTTTGCCTTGACCCTTCCGACGAAGATAACGATGACGGGCCGCGATACGCCGCTTTCCTCAAAGCGGCCGAGCCTCTGGCGATTCCGCAAAAAAAACTCTCCGGCATCGTCACTTCTCGGCTCGAACGATGGCGCACCGAGACTGAGGCGTGGCTAGAGGCAAACGGGGTAAAATACGACGAGCTCATCATGCTCGACCTGCCTACGGCGGAAGAGCGTAGGCGCTTGAGGGCGCATGCCCCGTTCAAAGCGGAAGTGTATAGGGCACGCGACGAGATCCTTTTCCTGGAAAGCAACTGGAAGCAGGCTCAAAAGATCGCTGAGCTCGCGGACAAGCCAGTGATGTGCACCGAAAACGACATCTTGCTCTACGGCAAAGACCACCTCGAGACGCTTCGCGGCTCGGGGTTTTCTCTCGAGACTGAGAGCGAGGCCGCACAGATCAAGCGGTGGATGCAGCAAATCGTCAATCGTTTAGGCCAATTTGATCCGGAAGCAGAAACTTGGCTAAAGCAGCGTGGGTTCGATGCCGTAGCTCGTCCTGAGCGCCCGCCGAACAATTGGGTGAAGCAGCGTTCCATAATGCGGACGCTGCCACGGCCGGACATTCCTCACGGTCAAGTCCCAATGCCCCTTCGTAAGCTCCGGCTGGCACTGATCTCCACATCATTCAACGTCGAATTCGGCGCAGGTGCCGCGGCATCGAGCCAGAGGTTGGCTAAAGCTCTCGAGGCGCAAGGTCATACAGTAGAGCAGATCAGCGTCGACACCCAATCCGAAGATGATGGGCGCATGATTGACATGCCGGTCAACGGGACGAAGGGCGCCTACTGGCATTCTCTTCACGAACCGGAACGCTCCGCTGAACTGCATGCACGAGTCAACGCCTTCGCTCCTGACTGTCTGATCCTCGGTGCGATCGATCGGCGCGTCATGTCGGTTCTAGATATCGCGTTGCTGCCCTATCCCATCGTCTGGGTCGCACGTGACAACTGGATTCACACCGGCGGGTGCCTGTTCAAATTGCCCCCCGAGAGCATCGAGACCCGACCGGATGAGCTCGATCCGGAATACGAGTCGGTCCTAACCTGCGAGGGGTACAAGTCCGAATGCCGTAACTGCCCAATCATCAACGATCCGGGAGAAAAGGTTAAGGCAGAAATCCAGTATTCCCTGAAGGAGCAGGTTTATTCCTACCGCAAGGACATGGTCTTCGCTCCAATTTCCGGCTGGATGGCGGAAATGCTGCGCGATGCTCCATTGACTCGGAGGCATATGATCCGCACATGTACCAATCCGATTGATCTTGATCGCGTCCGCTCCCCAAAGGAGGACAAAGCAACTCTGCGCCGCCGTTTCGGCCTTCCAGAAACGGGAAAGGTCATTCTGCTGTCCGCCCACTCCTTAAGCAACCCTCGCAAAGGAACGCGCCTCGCACTCTCCGCATTGCGCAAGCATCGGAAGCTTTCGAAGGTCCACGTTGCGGTTATGGGTAAGAAGCAGGTCTCTGGCAGCGAGGGAGCTCAAATTTCTCATCTCGGCTTTGTATCGGATGAGGAGCAGAAGATGGCGCTGTTCGCCGCCGCAGACGTAGTTGCCATTCCTGCACTCCAGGAGAGCCTTTCAGTGGTTGCCTCCGAGGCTCTGTGTTCTGGGACACCGGTCGTCGCCTTTCAGACGTCTGGCCTCGCCTGCCTTCTCGAGCATCGAAAGACCGGCTATCTGGCTAGGCCTTTTGATGTTTCCGATTTTGCGCGTGGCTTGCTATGGACGTTGTTCGAAGCAGACCAGGATGCGCTGCGGCGAGATTGCCGTGCGGCAGCAGAGCTGCGGCTCGACGACCGGACAAACGTTGGTGCTCTTATAGAGGCGGCTGGTGTGGCGATTGAAGCCTATCCGAAGATCGGACCTTTACCCCCGGATATTGCAGCAATGGTTGAGATGCTCGGTCTCTTCAATCGACAGAATGCCTTCACTTTTGCGCAGCAACGGCACCTGAGGAAAAATACCGGCGGGCAGGAAAGCCCTAGAAATACGCCCAAGCTGGACGAAATGCGTGAGACAATAAAGAACCTTGAATCCAAACTGCGTTGGAACAGAAAGAAGCGCGCAGAGTACGAAGAAAGGTTCGGAAAAATCTGAGTTCTATCGAGCTAGCCGATTCCGTCGGCCCGCCCTGCGCAGGACGAAAAGTGGGCGCTGTGGGAAGATGGAACAGGTTGGGCAGCGCTTTGATGGCTTCGGTCAAGATGCCTTTTGCCACAGAAGATCGGGTTGCCCAATTCTACCGGAGAGGCAACACCCAGAAACGACGGGATCCAAGAATGGTTGAAGCTAATCAAGACCGGGCCGAAAAAACTGCCCCGAGTAGCCGTCCTGTTCGCAGTCTGCCAAAAATGCGGCGGGGGGTGAGGCTTCTTGCCATCGTGGTGTTGCTACCACTTTCTTTGCCGATCATGATCGGGAAGTATAGGGCGAGAGGCTATCCGATCAGTTCCATCCTCCTGAAGTCTCGGAAACACGGCGCAGGACCGTTACCCAATGCCCGTATCCCCGGGAGGAGCATAAGTGGTGAAACCTTTGCTCGTTTGGAAAGCTATCTCTGGTCGAGCAAGGCGGAAGATGCGCTTGCCATCCTCGAGAGAATCCGTGCCAGGCCGGACTTAAGCGGCGTCGACTATGCCAAAGCCTGTCGAGCGATCGCGGTAGGCTTGGAGGCACAGGGAATGTACGCGGAGGCAGTTGCTGAACTTGAAACCATCCCCGTCGATACGATAGGGAATTCTGAGGTGAAATCCGTTGCGCTGATGAAAAGTCAGCTTCACCTCAAGATGGGCAATCGGGATGAAGCCCGAAAACAGACACAAGTCGCAGATGTCGACTTTACATGCTCGAACAGTCGGCTTGTCATGTCCAACTGCGAGACGGAGGGCGCGGGGAAGCTTGACAGGATTAGCCCGATCTTCGTGAACCGCGATATTTCGCCTATCGCATTAGTTAGTCCTGATGACCACCCTACATTTTCCGGTCTCGCGGGAGCGGCAAAGCCGAGACAGTCCTCGGGCCACGGCAAAGTCTCGGTGATATTTCCGATTTTCAATGCTCTAGATACAATCAACGGGGCAATCAAGTCGATCCTTGATCAGACCTACGCCGATGTTGAGGTCATTCTTGTGGACGACGGCAGCACTGACGGGACACAAGAAAGGTTAGCCGAACTTGCGGATACCGACTCACGCATCGTTGTACTGAATGTAGCGTGTAATGGTGGCGCCTACAAAGCGCGCAATTTCGGCGCACGCCATGCAAGCGGCGAGTTCGTAACTGTCCATGATGCAGACGATTGGTCGCACCCCGAGAAGATTGAACGGCATCTCCGAGCTTTCGACCAGAATCCCGGGTTGATGGCAACCGGCAGCCACTGGGTTCGAGCTAGCGAAAGCCTTGAATTCACGTCGTGGAGCTTAGGACCGAATCTCGTCCGTCCGAGCTATCCGTCTTTCATGGTTCGATCGCGGGTTCTCAGTGAGCTTGGTTTCTGGGATCCCTTGCGGTTCTCGGCAGACTCGGAGTTTATCTACCGCGTCACTAACGCCTACGGGAAAAATCGCGTGGCCTGGATTGACCGAGACGTGCCTCTCGCCTTCAGCCTAGTGATGGACACGTCACTCACGAACCGGAAAGCCACACATGTCGGCTCGACCCGGCACGGGCTCCGGCGCTACTATCATGAGATCTTCAAGTATCAATGGCGGACCGGGAGTGCGATGCAACCATCCGCGCAAGAGGACCGACTTCGTCTGGTGCCGCCGGAGATGGTCGGCCGTAGTGCGAGCTTGAATCAGTATGATCTGAGCCTCGTCGGAGATTGTCGGTCACCAGCAGTCGTGGATCGCATGTTGGAAGTTCGGCGAACTGTAAACGGACTCGTTGCAGTTACTCATATGCCGGAGATTCGCGAGAATCTCGGGCACCCCAATAGATTCTGCGACGCATTCTTCCAACTCATCGATGACCCGAATGTAATCATCGCCCACGATCCGGATGAAATCGTCGCATCGCATAGAGCGCACTTGCTCTCGGGAGCTTAGGCTCTGGACTCATAACCAGAAGATGACGGTAGCGGCGAGGGCGATGGCC
>NZ_JBELKF010000130.1:0-6644 GCF_042089775.1 Palleronia sp. | reverse complement strand
CCTGATCCAGGTTGCGGGCGTCACCATCTCGACGGAACTGGACAGGGAAGGCTTCGAAGCGCTCATGGGCTTCTTCGAGGACGGGATCATGCTCCTGGTGAAGAAGGGGCCGGACTACGGCACACGGCCGGGCATGGCGAGCTTCGCCCAGCTCTAGCTGATCCGCGGTTTCTGGGACGAAGGGACCAGAGGGGCCGGAACGCCGGACGGGCTCAATACCTGGATCGAGCGCACCTTTCACGTGTCGAGTCTGCGGTCCCTGACCAAGAGCCAAGGGCAGAGGGCGATCACCGCTCTGAAGGCGATGAAGGCCCGCGCGGCGTGATTGACCGGGCGGGCGGCATGGAGCGGGGCGGCGGTCGCAGGATCGCCGCCCCGTGCGCGTATCGGGGCGAGGCTCTGAGCGCCCCCATGAGTGGCCTGTCTGTCTTTCAGCGGGGCTTGCCCCGCGAGATCCCGCCGCGGCCCCACAGACCTCTTTAACTACCCTTTAACGGTCGCGCTGGCGGCGGGCTTGCCAAGTCCCGCCGGATCGGCGTAGCGTTTCGTCGGCCGAAGGCCCGCCGGATGTCCCGCACATCGTTGCGGTTGTCCGGCAACTTCCGTCCCGGGCTATCCCCTTCCGGGAATACAACGGACGGGACACCATGATCATCAACAGCCGGAACCTGGCCCTGGTCTATGAGGGCTTCAAGAGCGTCTACACGGACGCCTATCTCGAAGCGCCGGTGGACTGGGACAAGATCGCCATGACGGTGCCGAGTTCCGGCGCCGAAGAAACCTACGGCTGGCTCGGCCAGTTTCCGCAGCTCCGCGAGTGGATCGGCCCACGCGTGGTCAAGAACCTCGCGGCGCATGCGTTCGCGATCCGAAACCGCAAGTTCGAAAGCACGGTTAGATCCCGCGCGACAACATCTGGGATGACACGATCGGCGTATTCAAGCCGGTCTTCTACGAGATGGGACGGCTTGCCCGCACCCACCTCGAAGAGCTGGTGATGGGGCTGCTCACGTCGGGCTTCAACACGCTGGGTTTCGACGGGCAGAACTTCTTCGACGCCCATCACCCGGTGACCGACGCGGCAGGCAACGTCTCTTCCGTCAGCAACTATCAGGACGGGGCCGAGCCCGCGTGATTCCTCCTGGACACCGCGCGCACCGTCCGGCCGATCATCTCGCAGGAACGCGAAGCCTACGACTTCCAGGCGATGAACGACCCGGCGAACCCGCACGTCTTCATGAACGACGAGTATATCTACGTGGTGCGGGCGCGGGTGAACGCGGGCTTCGGCCTTCGGCAGCTCGCCTATGCAAGCCGTGCTCCGCTGACGGCCGCCAACTACGCCGCCGCGCGCGCGGCGATGGTGGCCTATCGTTCGGATGGCGGTCACGTTCTGGGCATCCGCCCGAACCTCATGGTGCCGCCCGCCCTGGAGGAGACTGCATTGCATCTCCTGAACGCCGATATGAACGACGGCGGGGGATCGAACCCGTTGTCCGGCATGGCTCAGCTTGTCGTCTCGTCATACGTGGCACTGCGATGTGACGCGGGCGATGCACGATACCGTGCGCCTTTCCACCGGCGAGCACCTGAACGGTGCGCCGGAATGGGTTCACCTCCTGCCGCCGGGGGTGATCGAAGCGCGCGACGGGCGGACGTTCGACGCGACGGACAGCGCGACCATCGTCGCTGCCTTCTCCGCCGGAGGGATCGACCTGCCGGTGGACTACGAACACCAGAACGACGCTCCGAAAGGGCGCGTCAGCGGTCGGGTTCCGCCGGCCGGGTGGATCACCGAGCTGAAGCAACGGTCCAACGGGCTCTGGGGTCGCGTCGAGTGGACCGAACGCGCCCGCATCCTGATCGCGGCCCGGAAACACCGCTTCCTCAGCCCGACGATCATCACCGAGAAGGGCAGCGGCCGCATCGTCCGCCTGAAGAGCGCGGCCCTGGTCACAACCCTGCCCTTCGCATCACCGCCCTTGCACGGGAGACCGAGCTCATGAACGCCAACGACTTCATCGCCCGCCTGGTCGCCCTTCTCGACCTGCCGGAGGACGCGACGCCAGAAACGATCTTCGGAACCCTGCACCCTCGCCTGGATAGTGAGGCCACCCCAGACCCGCTAGACGCGGTGAAAGAGATGATGCGCAAGCGGGCGACGCGGACCGCGACCCTCAGCGCCGAACGGGCATAGGCGAAGGTCGATGATGCGTTTCGCAAGGACTACCTGACGACGCCGATGAAGAAGTGGGCGCTTGAGCTGAGCCAGATGGAAGAGGCCAGCTTCGACGCCTTCGTGGAGTCGGCCGTGCCAGCCTACAGTCACCCTACGCGGCAGAGTGTCCAGGGAACACCGCCGGGATCGCGTGACCGCCGGCCTGCTTCGGATTCGTCGAAAGCACTGTCCGTCTGCCGCCAGCTCGGCCTACCCGAAGGCCGCCTGCGGAGCTGACCGGGTGTCCCGGTCCCGAGATCCCGCGCGCTCTGGGGGAGCGCGCGCCTCGCTTCGGCCGGTTTGGTCCCGGCCGGTCGAGCGGGGCGCGAGTCGTTTTGAGGTGGCGGACGGTGGGGCCTCTCAGTCCGGCACCGCCGGAAACCCCACATTGCGCACCAGTCCGAAGACCAGGCTACGGCCGAGGGAATATCACCGGGTCACGTCCGCCGGGGCTGAATGTAGCGCGGCCGGCTCGCCGCCTCGCTGGTCGCGCGTGGCACATCCACGGCCGAGATCGGCCGCACTTTGCGCGCAAGGGACGTGACCGTGCGCCGGTGGCTGAAGACGCCCGAGGCGCGCATGGCGGAGGGTAAGCCGGTATGACCCGCTTGGCCGATGATCTGAACGCTGCGCGCGCCGCGATGACAGAGGCTCGCGAACTGGCCTGCGCCGCCCAGGCAGCGACAGTCAAGGCCGAGGCCGCGCTGTCGGACGCGCTCGAACTCGCCGCCGAGGCAGCGTTTGAAGGGGGCGTTAACAGGCTGCTGAAAAAGGATTTGAGGAGCATCTATCGTCGACTTCGTCGATGCGGGACCCGAGCGCGTTTCCTCTGCTCAACGAGAGCGCTTGAAAAACCAGCCTATTCGGGCACGAGCGTGGGGACCGCCGACTTTTTCAGCAGCCTGTTAAAGAGTGGCTTAAAACTGTCCCCCCAGCAAATCCGCACCGGGCCGCACACCGACCCGGCCTACCTTCGAAACTCGACACTGACGCGGAGTTGCGCGCGGTCGTGCTCGCGCACATCGATTCAATGAAGTTCGACAATCTGGCCGACCTCATCGCGAACCGCTTCCCCCCGGAGCGCCGCGTGGGAAAGAGCGCGATCCACGCCTGGTGGAGGAAGAATACCTGATGCGCGAGGAGGCATTGAGCATATTTCCGCAGGTCCGCAGGAGAGAGCCATTTCGCGCCGAGCCCTTCGACTGCGCTTATCCCCTATCCAAAATGGCGCGGTCATTTTGTGGAATGCCTTCGCCAACGATTTTCGCAAAGATGCCGGAATCACGCCTCCGGAAATTGTGCGATGCTGACCAAACAATTTAAGTCTGAGAGGGCACAGCGATGCAACTAGAAGACCGCAAGCGCAAATTGGTGACTTGCCATTTCCGACGCGAAATAGCCTATCATAGATGCCGGGAGTGACAGGCGATCGCGCGGTGCATCTATGACCCGAATCCGCCGGGGGCGCTCTGGCCGCCTCGCCACCGTCGGCCAGGCACACGGCCCACTCCCATCCGAGATAGCCCGACTTCTACCGGGCTTTTCCGGTGACAAACCCATTGAAGCACCGTGAGACCAAGTGAATGCACACAGCCGCGCGTGGGGCTGCCGCAAATCCCGGCGAAGGGATGGGTGCGCCCTCGATCACGGGAATGCGACCGCGCCGGGCTTCATCGCTACGAGCAACACCGACGTTGCTCCGACCGGACCTGAGCTGTCGAGGGCGATCCTCAACCGCTTTCCCATCGGCCGCTGTGGTGATCAATCCGGCACAGGCGGCACGGCCGCTACTTCTGCTCGCCCGCCGCCCGCTTGATCACGGGAGCGGTGCTGAACGTGGACTGGGGCTGGCTGACGCCTGCCGAGACCAGAAATCGGTGGCGACGGCCCTGAGGTCGCCGCCAAATTGCTTCACACGAAGCGGTTGACGATGTTCTCGAGGATCTCCTGTCGGCCCGAACGCGGCTGGGGATCGAGCTTTTCGGACTCGACCCGCGCGGCAGCGCTTTCGAGATCGCCGGCCAGCATCGACCTGGCGGCATCCGTCTCCCATCCCGCATAGCGCTCGTCGCGCATCCGCTCGAGCGTGCCGTCCTCGAGCATCGCCGCCGCTGCCTTCAAACCGCGCGCACAGATATCCATGCCGCCGGCATGGGCCGCGATCAGGTCAACCGGGTCGAGCGACTGGCGCCGCAGCTTGGAGTCGAAGTTCGTCCCGCCCTTGGTGAACCCGCCGGCCTTCAGGATCTCGTAGTAAGCCAGCGCGACCTCGGGGACGTTGTTCGGAAACTGGTCCGTATCCCAGCCCGACTGGTAGTCATTGCGGTTCATGTCGATCGAGCCGAGGATCCCCAGTTCGCGGGCCAGCGCCAGCTCGTGCTCGAACGAGTGGCCGGCGAGGATGGCGTGGCCCTGCTCGATATTGACCTTCACCTCGTTCTCGAGGCCGAAATCCTTGAGGAAGCCATAGACCGTGGCGACATCGTAGTCGTACTGGTGCTTGGTCGGCTCCTGCGGCTTGGGCTCGATCAGGATTTGGCCATCGAAGCCGATCTTCTTGGCGTAGTCGACGGTCATCTGCAGGAAACGGCCCGCCTGCTGACGCTCGCGGCCCATGTTTGTGTTCAGGAGGGTCTCGTATCCCTCTCGGCCGCCCCAGAGGACGTAGTTCTGCCCGCCGAGCTTCTTTGTCGCGTCCATGCAGGATTTCACGGTCGCGGCGGCATAGGCGAAGACGTCCGGATCGGGGTTCGTGGCGGCGCCGCCCATCCAGCGGCGGTGGCCGAACATGTTGGCGGTGCCCCACAGCAGGTTCACGCCGGTCTCTTCCATCTTCGGGCCGAAATAGTCGGTGATCTCGTCCAGACGGTCGCGGCTTTCGGCGAAGGTGTCACCTTCTGGGCGGATGTCGGCGTCATGCCAGCAGTAGAAGGGGACGCGAAGGATGCGGAACATCTCGAACGCGGTGTCGGCCTTCATCTTGGCGCGGCCCATGTCGTCCTGGGGGTGCCAGGGACGCTCGAACGTGGCGCCGCCGAAGGGATCGCCACCCTCCCACGCGAAGGAGTGCCAGTAGGCCACGGCAAAGCGCAGGTGATCTTCCATCCGCTTGCCCATGACCGTCTCGTCGGCGTCATAATGGCGGAAGGCCAGCCCATCGGAGTTGGGGTCGTGCGCCAGCGGCTCGATGTCTTTGAAGAAGTCGGTCATATGGTCTTTCCCGTTTCTGGATGGTTGGGCGCGGGAGGAAGATTCTCCCGCACATAGATGCTCGGAACGATGGGTTCTGCGACGATCGGCCCGCGGCGGTCGGCCAGCTGCCGCAGCCCCTCGACGACCCGCGCCACCCCTTCTTCGGGACGCTGGTCGATGACGATATCGATGTGGCCGGCCTCGAGGGCGCGGCGCGTGTGGGGCACGAGTTCGTGCAGCACGATGACGGGCCGATCGTCGCCCTCCAGCGCCTCGATCACGCGAACGAGGCCTGCGTTGCCGGCACCGGCGCTGTAGATCGCGGTGATCGCGGGATCGGCCGCCAGTGCCGCCGAAACCTGCGCCTCGACAACCTCATGGCGGTCGCGGCCCTCTATCTCTGGGGCGAGCGACAAGGTGCCGGCGACGACCTCTCGCAGACCGGCCAGCCGCTCCGCGTGGTCACGGGCCGACAAGGCACCGACCACCGGCAAGATACGCCCCGCCCGGCCGCCATGGGCCAGAAGGATCAGCCGCCCGGCGGTGCGGCCGGCGATTGCGTTGTCGATCCCGACATAAGCGTCACGGTCCGAGCCCGGAACGTCCGACACCAGAGTGATGATGCCGACGCCCCGCTCGCGCAGAGCCGATATGGCGTCGGCCACCTCGGCGGCATCGCTGCCCACGATGGCGATGCCGTCCACGCCGTCATCGGCCAGCGCCTGCAGCCGGCGGTTCAGCGCGGCGGGATCGAAGGCGGCGACGGCCTCGACCGCCAGTTCGACCCGATCCACGAGCAGACCGCTGGCGGCGTTCT
The DNA here is from genome assembly GCF_042089775.1 of Palleronia sp. NCBI lineage: Bacteria > Pseudomonadati > Pseudomonadota > Alphaproteobacteria > Rhodobacterales > Roseobacteraceae > Palleronia > Palleronia sp. Next base: position 417 of record NZ_JBELKF010000130.1, on the reverse strand, counting down.
CGAAAAGGGTGCGCATCCGATCGAAAAACGCATTGGAGCCGTCCGGGAGGATGGCCGCGAAGCGATAGAGCCGCCCCTGCGACAGATTCGCCGCGGCGACATTGCGGACATAGCCAAGTTCCTGGATCGCAGTGCGCACGCGACGTGCCGACTTCTCGGCGACGCCACCGCGGGCGTTCACCACCCTGTCGGCGGTGGCGTAGCTGACGCCCGCAAGGCGCGCGACGTCGCTCAATGTCGGCACTCGCCTATCCATGAGATCCTCCCGCTGCCATCCCAATCAGGCAGCGCAATCATCGTCAAATGAAAAATGATAGGCGTCTATCATTTAGCGGGTAACCGGAGCCCCGTTTCTTCCTCCGGTTTGAGGTAGAGTCCGCTCCAACGAGGAGACGGACAATGAAGAGATCGAGGTTC
>NZ_JBELKF010000129.1:0-6670 GCF_042089775.1 Palleronia sp. | reverse complement strand
TGCGGTCGTCGCCCTCGACCTCGTCATCGGAGGCACCTCGGCCCGCGGAGCGGAAGCCTCGTCCCTCGCCGCCATGGGACTGGCCGAGGTGACGCTGAAGGTCGGGATCTCGGCCATGTGCCATCTCGAGATGGCTCTGTGGATCTGGTCTGTGATGTGGGTGGGCACATTGCCGGCGCTGCACATGGGTCCGGGTGATGCCCTGGCCGCGGACTCGGCGCTTCGCCACAAGTCCTGGACGTTCTGGCTGGCGATGATGGTGATCCAGTTCGTGGTCCGGGGCTTCGTGATGACCCTGCCGACCCTCCTCGGCATGGGGCTGCTCTTCTTCAACTTCGTCTGGATCTACGTCGCGGCGCGCGAAGTGATCGGCGGTATCGACGACAACGGCATCGAAGAGACCGCGGCCGTGCCGCAGGCCTCCTGAGGAGACGCAGATGGAACACAGACAGAAGACGGCATCACTGCCCGCAGCCCATGAGGAAACCGATGCCTCCGCCATCCGCCGGCCGATCAGGTCGGCTTGGCAGGAAGCCCGCGACGTCCTGCTGTCTTCGGAGACGGTGTCGCTGGTCACGGGCATGTCGGCCGCGATGCTCGCGGTCTTCCCGAACTTCTACACCGGCATCATCCCCGCGGCGACGCTCTACTATCTCTGGGCCAGCGGCCAGAAGTTCCGGCTCCCATTCAAGGTGCCGCAGATCTACGGGGGCACCGATTACGGCGCGGTATCGCCCGGCGGCGGCGGCTACGGCAAGGCGGGCGGCATTCTCTATCTCGGGCAGGACCAGCGCAGCCAGGAGGAGCTCTGGATCGAGAACGGTGATGCGCGCCGCCACGGCTTTTTCCTCGGCACGACCGGTTCGGGCAAGGCCCTGCCGCTCGACACGCCGGTGCTCACGCCACGCGGCTGGGTGCTGAACGGCGATCTGCGTCCGGGCGACGAGGTGGTGCATCCGCTGGGCGGCGTCAGCAAGGTCCATTCGATCCACCCGCAGGGCGCGATCCCGACCGCACGGCTCTGGTTCTCGGACGGGCGGCATGCGGACTGCTCGCTTGACCATCTGTGGCACGTCACGATTTCGCGCAAGGGCAACAAGGCCCTGCCGACAGGCTTCTCCGAGGAAGGCAAGCTGATGACGGCCGGGGATCTCGGGATCCTGTCGGGCATGTATGGCCCGGACATGCATGTCTCCGTGCCCCTCGCGCGCCCGGCCACGGGACCCGCGATCGAGGGCACCGGCAAGCTGTCGGCCGAGGACGCGGCCATGGCCGCCAGGGAGGGCCTCTGGGCGCTCGACTACATGCCCTCGATCTGGGGCACGCCCGAGGAGCGCCTGGCCTTCTTCAAGGCCTGGGTGCGCACGGCCCAGCCCGCGCTCGAGATTGATGCTCACGGCGCCCTGCTGACCTCGATCGGCGCGGACGATGCGAAGGTGATCAAGCAGATCGTCTGGTCGCTCGGGGGCCTCGCCACCGCCTACAAGCGCAAGAGGGGCGCCCTCGGTCGGGTCGACCTGCGGATCATGTTCGACGGCATCGCCGGCATCTGGCCGCAGGCCGCGCATTGCGTGTTCGCGGGCTCGGGCAAGGGGCTCGACGTGATCGAAGTCGAGCGCCTCGATGGCGACGTCGAGATGTCGTGCATCAAGACCGACCGCGACGACGGGCTCTACGTGATGGAGAACCACGTCGTCACGCATAATACCGAGCTTCTCCTCGGAGTGGTCAGCCAGACCCTGATGTGGTCTTCGGGATTCATGTTCATTGACGGGAAAGGCACGACCGAATTCTATGCCCGATCGTGGACGCTCGCGAAACGATTTGGCCGCGAGGATGATATTCGCGTTTTGAACTTCACCGACCCCGGTGACGATCCCGACGCACCTGCCGGCGGCCCCAATGTTCAATCGAATACCCTCAATCCCTTCGCGAAGGGCGGCGCCGACCAGCTCATGAACCTCATCGTTTCTCTAATGGGCGACGCGGGGCAGGGCAATGACATGTGGAAGAACCGCGCAATGTCGCTCGTGACCGCCGCGATGAAGGCATTGTGTCAGATGCGCGATAGCGGGGATATTCTTCTCGACGTGCAGGCAATTCGTGACTTCCTGCCGCTCGGGACGGGCGTGGCGAAAGAACACATTGGCCGGACCCCCATCAGAAAAGTCGAGGACATTCCCGAAGCGGCAATGGAAGAAATGCGCACGCGCGGGGGTATGATCGAACTCTACATTCGCGCCATGCGGGGCGATTATTCGAACTCCGCGCGCCTCGCATTGAAGGCGTTCTTTGACACGCTGCCCGGCTTCTCCATCGAAAAGGCATTGAAGGGAGATCCGCAAGACGCGAAGGCCTCTGAGCAGTATGGCTTCCTCTCGATGCAGCTGACTAAGCCATTGGGATCGTTGGCAGATGACTATGGCCATATCTTCCGGACCCCTCTTGGTGAAGTGGATATCGACGACGTGGTTCTCAATCGCCGTATTCTGATTGTCCTGCTGCCTGCGCTGCAAAAGGCGCCGGAAGAAATGCAGAACTGCGGAAAGATCGTCGTCAACCTCGTTAAGATTATGATGGGTAATGCTTCTGGCTCGACTCTTCAGGGTAACAGACAGGAAATCGTGGAGGCCAAACAGACCCGCGCGCCGTCCCCGTTTATTGTTGTCCTTGATGAGGCGGGCTATTACATGGTGAAGGGAATCGACGTAATGATGGCGCAAGCCCGAAGCCTCGGCTTTATGGTCATCGTTGCGGGTCAGGACATGGCCGCGATGCAATCCATTAGCCCTCAAATTGCCGAAACCGCCGCAGCCAACGCGTCGATCTTTGCCGCTGGCAAAACCGTTGACGGCGACAAGACCGTGGCCTTCATTCAGAAACTCTTTGGGCAGACGAAAGTTGCCGTCACGAGCGGCTTCTCCAAGGAAAGCGGAACCTTCTCTTCGAAATGGGTCGACAGGATGGACGCCTCGTTCCAGGATGTGGATCGGGTCAAGGCCTCCGAATTGCAGAACATGATGGAAGGGGAGTTCTACTTCCTTTTCAACGGCACGATCGTGCGCTCGAGCACCTTCTATATCGGTGGCGACTTCGCCGAAGAGTTCTCGGTCAACAAATTCATCAAAGTGAGGGGGCCGACCGACCGCGTGCCGGGCCTGAACCAGGATGTCGAGATCGAATACCTGGCGGCCTTCGTCGGCGCCTCCGAAGCCCTTGCAAGGCACGCGGGCGGCAAGGCGAAGGAGCCGAGCGCGCCCGTCGACCGCATCTCCCGGGCAAAGGAGATTGCCGAGCACCTGCTGTGGGTCGAGGACAAGACCGGCCCCAGCCCCGAGCAGATCCTGACCTCGTGGAGCGCCGGGCTGCTCGCCGCGGACTGGGCGGATCGCAGCGAAGGCGGCGCCACCGAAACGCCGCGCGCCGCGCAGGAAGAGGAAGACGAGGAGGACTTCTTCGGCGAGGTCGACGACCTGCGCCGCGGCACGCCCGCCGACCTCGACGGCCTCGATCAGTATCTCAACGAGATCGATGGCGGGGATCAGCCCGCGCGCGAACCCGCGCAGCCCGTCCGAGAGCCCGCGCAGCCGGCGACCACGGAGCGCCGCGGGTTCGGCGTTCTTGCCAGAACGGGTCGCCCCGAAGCCGAGCCGAGCACCGGCGCCCGCGAGGGATTGCCGTCGATCGAGCCCGATGCGCCTGATCGCTCCGTCGGTGAAGCGCTGAAGCAGGTGTTCAGCCCCGAGACGCATACGCGTCACCGCGGTCTGGTGACGACGCTGATGGCGCAACACCAGGCGCGCAAGAAGGTCGCGCAGGACCGCGCCGCGGCAGCGGCAACCGCGCCGAACGCCGAAGACCGCGACGAGGAGGCGGCTGCCGGAAACGCGGCGGTCAGGCTCATGCGCGAGCTCAAGGGCCGTGAAGTGACGTTCGACGCGATCACGCAGGTGACGGACGAGATGCATCTCGACATCGAGGACATGCTGCAGGCCTTCATCGACACCAGCAAACCGCGCCCCGCGCCACTCGACACCGTCGAGGACGGCGCCGAGCTCGTGCGGGAGCTGGGCAACATCGAAGGCGCGATTACCAGCAAATGAAAAGGACACCCCCCATGAAGATCGGCCTCGCCCTCGCTCTTGGTCTCGCAGTCGCCGCCCCGGCGGCCGCGCAGGCCGAAGGCGGCCGCTTTCTCCCGCAGCTGCTTTCGCCCGGCTGGAGCAGCATCGATCCCACCGAGGTGCAGCCCGCCTATGATGGCTGGTCGGACCTGGTCATTCGTGGCGAGGGCATGACCATCGCTGCCAGCGACGCAGAGATGGGCTTCGGCGCCCTCGAGAATGGCGAGACCGGCCTCTACCTGCGAGCGCCCAAGCTCGTCATTCGCGGGGACCTGCCCGGCAGCCCCGTCCTGGGGCTGGAGGGTGTCGACATGATGATCGACCCCCGGCATGTCGGGGGATGCGGCCTGCTCGACGCCGTGCGCGAAGTGCGCGCCAAGCGTGGCGAGATCCGCTTTCCGGAAGGGACGGGATACGCCGCCGACCTCCTGGAGGTGAACACCGTCGCGATCAGAATGGAGCCGGTCGCCGCCTGCACGGCGCAGGTCAGCGCCAGGATCGCGTCGGCCCTGATCGGGCAGGCCGAGGTCGGGTCGATCACCGCCTCCGAAGTCTCCCTCACCGGAAAGCTGCCGATGAGCGTCGACGCGGCCCAGGCGATGGGCTCGACCGCCATGATCGACCTCGACGTCGAGAAGATCTCGAGCTGGCACAGCGATGGAAACCTGGTCCACACCACCTCCGAGCTGTCGGTCTCGATGGAAGCGGACCCCAAATCGGTCGTCCCGCTGTTCCTCGTCCTCGAGCAGCGCGACTTCTTCGCGCCCGGCTGGAACGGCGCGACGGCCTTCATGGACGGGTGGAACATCGCCAACTACCTGCGCGCGGATGTCGAGATCGACACCCTCACCACGCAGCTCATCCCGACCGGGATCGTGCCGCCCTCGATGACGCTGCCCTTCGCCTCGGCGGGCCTGTCGACGACCAGCTCCACCTTCGAAGGCCGTGCGCGCCTGAGGCGCGGCGCATGGGGCCTGTGGATGCAGAGCTACACGGCAGGTCTCGGGGCGTTCCAGGCCGATCTCGGCCTCCTCCCCGCCTTCTATACGCGGGACGCGCTCACCGCGGCCGACCGGGCAGGGCCCGCGGGTCGCGCCACACCGCCCACCGTCAAGCTGGAGAGCTTCGACCTGACCTGGACGGATACCGGGCTGGACGAGGCCGTGGCCACGCTGTTCGGCCTGCCGGCCGCGCTGCTGGTCAGGGAGGCCCTCACGGAGGCCGCGGCCTCGGGCGCCGATCGCACGTCGGCCCTTGCGCGGTTGATCTGGTTCTTCGATAGAGCGGCCAACGGCAAGCCGATGCAGGTCAAACTGGCCGACGAATCGGGCGTCGACCTGCTCAACGTGGTCGAAGTCCTGTCGGCCGACCCTCTCTGGATCGCATCCCGGCTGGGGTTCACCGAGAAACCCCTTCCGGAACGGGGCGCTACCCCCTCCCAGTGACAGATCGGCGACACAGTCTTTTCCTTATGTTGATCTCGGAACTTTTTATCCGAATGAGGTATCGTTCTATCTTGATCGGTAGGCGCGTGTGCCGTATTCGTGATGCACGGTCGATCAGAGCAGACGGCCTGGGGCTGAGCGCGATGTCGCTTCGGCCTGACCCCCCGGCGAACGATGCCGGCAGGGCATTTCAGGCAGGCATCCGAGGGTCGGGCGTCGCGCAGTTCATTCACAAGGCAATGTCTCACCGAGATTGCGACCTGTTTGCAGGCTTCTGCAATGCATGTCGACCGAAGTCTCGCTGGCAGATAACTCGCTGATCAACACGAGAGCGCAAAGGCAAATGAGCACTTCCAAGCACCGTTTCGGGCTGAACGTCACCGGGATGAACGTCCTGGCCGAGAGCGTCGAGCTTTCGGACGGTGTCGCCGCCAACCAGCCGGTGATGCCCACCGCATCCTTCGTGATGCTGTGGCTCGCCAAGGACGAGGCCGGCTACCGCCCGACGGCCCGGATCACCGAAGACATCCTGTGCCGCGAGACCCGTGACTGGTGCCTTGGCGGCGTCTGGGAGGTTCTCCTCCTCGACATGGTCAGCGAGGCCAGGAACTTCAGCAGGGTGCTCGCCAAGATGGCGCCCGGCATCCACCTCGAGGTCGGCTCGACCGCCACCGGCGAGGGCGTGCTGATCACCTGCCGCGACCGCAATGCGCCGCTGTCGATCACGATCAACGACATGCGCCTGAGCGCCGGTCCCATCGATCCGCCGCAGGGGGCATGGGATTTCCCCGCCACCGAGGTCATTCGCGCCTCGACGACCCTCGCCCCGACCTCCGTCGATCGTGCGCGTCGTCTTTCGAAGCGCATGGCCCGGGAAGCGGGGTCCGCTGTGGCCCTGCGCGAAATGCAGAATGTCATGCTGACCGCGGCGCCGCATAGCGTGTGCCTCGGCGTCGTCGGCGCCCATGATGTCGTGGCCGAGGTCGGCGAGATCATGGACGGGCTGAACCGCGAGATCGAGATCGACGAGGCCCGCGTGGCCGCGCTGATCGAGAAGGAGGTGCAGGAGCTCGGGATCGATCTCGAAGGGATCGTCGAGAG
>NZ_JBELKF010000128.1:0-6698 GCF_042089775.1 Palleronia sp. | reverse complement strand
AAAGCAACTGGTTCTAAGAAAGAACTTATAAAACACTCACGTGCAACAATTTTTTGGTTCGCAGTTGTGACGATAGGTCCGACTGTTTGTGACGGTAGGTCCGATAGTTTGTGACGATAGGTCCGATCATAGCCGCTTCTGAACATGTCGATATTCTTCTTCGGCGCCCGATCGGTCGGAACGTCGGCTCTCTTGTATCGAGTCGGAGAAAGCTCGCTTCTCAGATGGCGTTGGGAAGTAGAAATCATTCGAGTTTAGAATTTGCTTCGGGCGGCTGATATACCAGATGCCACGACGTCGATCGTCCATGGCAATGGCCCAGCCGTTGAGCCGCCCCACTTCCTCCAAGAGAGCTCGCTTGAGCTTTTCGCGCCTCTTCCGCCAGACACTGTCAGACGCAGGTCTTCGGCCCCAGACATGGCCCGCTAAGGTATGTAGGCTAGCACCCTTCCCTGCCATCAGGCTCTGTCCTTCGCGGATAAAGCAGCTGAACCAGCAATGAGCTATCTTCGCGATCGGAGTCTCAAGCTGCCGGCGCTCATTGAGACTGACTCGGACATTCTGTTCGCCAAAGATAGAGGCCGCCAAGCGCCAGTTCAGCCTGATCGGCAGTTGGTCCCCATCGAAAGCTTTCGGGAACTGGATCAACGGCGAGATGCGCTTCTTCTTGCCGGGGACCTCTCGATAAACTGAGACCGTGCTCATCTCGTGCAGCAGCGCGATAAGTGCCTTGTAGTCCTTGCCGCCGGTTCCCATCCCGGCATCGAGGAGCAGATCATAAGCGCTGATCTCCAAGAAGGACATGTCGACGTCATCGAGAAGATCATCAAGCCCCAAGACATCTTGGCGGACCTTCACCTCCCGCTCATTGCCTCGGATCAGATAACCGTCTCGGGATGTCTGAGCGCAGATCGCAAGCAAAACGCTTTGGTGCGCCGAAGTCATCTGCTCGCCCTTAAAACTGATGATGCCGGCGTCCCACTCTCGCTGCACGTCATACAGAGCTTGGCCCTTCGATCGCTTCGGCACGAAAAGGCCATCACATCCGCCAAATGCCGGATCGTAGAACGCAAAATCAGAAAGGCCTTGTGCCACTTCTAGACCCTTCCCCGTCTATTCTGAATCTCCGGTGGCTGGTCGGCCACCAGGATGCCGCTCGGGCCGCGGTAAAGCCATACTGGCGGCAAGGGCGGCCCGTAGTTCGTCTTTGTGGCTTCCCAGCTGACCCAACGGCGACGCTCGTCAGGTCCTTCGATCCCGCGCTTCTCGGCTTCCTGTACAGTCATAGTCTGGAGGTTTGCTTGCCATCGGGCATTGTCCGTCAAGCTCGACGCACCTCGAACCGCCGTTTGATCAGAACCGGCCGTGCCGTCGCGGGCACTGGCCTTTCCGACATGATGCAAGAGCAGAAACGTCGACCCGGTGGCCTTCACGGCCATTTCGACAGCGCTCATCATCGCTGCCATTTCAACGTTGTCGTTTTCCGAGCGGCCGCCGGCAAACCGGATCAGGGTATCGATAATGATGAGCCGCGCGCCCTTTGCCATGTCCGCCAACAGCCACCAATGGGACAACCACCAGTCAGGCCTGTGCGGTTCGATGGTGACGCCGGACCCATAAAGATCCACGACGTCGAAGTTGTCGACGATGGCATCGATGACCGCGGGCGCGTCAGCCGGGTCAGCTTCCCGCATGCGTTGCGCCATGGTGAAGAGGCGATGATGCAGAACAGGGCGCTGGTCCTCCGCACAAGCGTAAACGACACGTCCACGCTGAAACTCGAAACCCTCAATCCCGTTGAACAGACCAAAAAGGTCGGAACCGCATGCGATCGACATGCCACACTGAACTGACCACATCGATTTGCCTGCGGAACCTGCCCCGGCAATCATGCCGACCGTGCCGGCCACCATCCCCGGCAAGACCATGTCGAGTGGCTCGGGCTCGGTGTCGAACGTGGCCCGAAGATCCATTTTTCGGTCCGAAAACTCGGCGACAGCATGGCTCTTTTCCATATCCGGGCGCCGGCGTTCCAACTCCTCACTAGAAATGGTGCCGGGCAACCAAAGCCGAGTGATCCGACCTGTTTCGGGGTTCCAGTCCCTAAGCCATCCTTCCGGCACAGGATAGCTGCTCGGCAGGTCAACGTCCTGCGGCTCGAGCCGCGTAGGATCGAATTCGGCGCTCATGGCATGCCCTTACGCATGTTACGTTTTTACGTGCTTACTATAAAGCACGCAAACACGCAATCAATAGTGAGTATGTGCATCTCTGACATGAACTTCAGGGGCCCGGGTCATTAAACTCGTTAGGTGGCATGTCAGGCACACCACCATCTTGGCGACGGCGCACGTAACCCGTTGCCCCGGCCTTTCGTATGGTACGCGCCAAATAGTCATCGATCGCCGGATGCCGCTCCTCGATATCAGGCGAGTGGCGACGAAGGGCCTCAACGACATCATCCGGATGCGCCCCGTGCTTTAACGCAAAACCGCAAGCACGGAAGTCCGCAACGGACTGGTCGTCTGTTTCCAGCATTGATCTTTCAAGCCCGGCGCGCACCAGCGCTTCCGCGTCGCCAGCAGGGATCCTGGTTCGCACAACCCGGGCAACCTGCTTCTCGGCACTGGCTGCCCTCTGGCGCTCTGCGGCCGCCTGGAACGCCTTCTCGATCTTGGCGATCAGATCACGCCCAGCAGCGGCTATGGCACCTGTAGCCGCTCTGAGCGTCACCCAGGGCCCCTTACCGCGACGATCGTGCTTGGGCTTCCGGTTCACGAAGCCCGGCAGGCGTCCGAACCGCTCGGCACCGACAGCTGCTGGATCCCCGCCGAACGCCTTGGCCAAGGATCTGCTGGCCTGGGTGGCGACCTTCTGGCTCGGCTCGGGCGCCTCCGGCGGCAGGAGGCGGATCCAAGCTTGGTGGTTGCCGCCTGAGGTCTCCAGAACGACCGCCGGTGCGAAGTTCATTTTCTCAAGCTGCGTGACCTGGTCTGCCGTCAGGTCGTCCAGGAGGGTGATCCGCCGATCCATCGGACGGATATACACTCCGCCAAAATTTGCGTTGCGCTGCTGCATCCACCGAACATTCTTCGGCTTCAACAACTGCTCAGCGGTCCACGTCTGTCTTTCAACCTTCCCACCTTTCCGATCGGGCGTCGAAACCATGACCTGGTACTGCTCGGCGCCTACCGCGCGCTGGAACTGCCCGATCTGCTGTCCTGCCCGACCTACCGCCTCGGCGAGATGACGTTCGAGAACAGCCAGTCCTTCACGTCCTGCGGAACGGTCGGATCCGTCACCATCTCCAGAACCCTGTCTTCGACTGCACTCGACCTCGTCGGCTGCAAGGTAGACCAACCGATCCAGAGCATCATTATGAAAGCCGCCGACCCCACGCTCGTCAGGATCGAGGACGTTATTACGTGCTTGCGATTTTGCGTGCTCATCCGTTTGCTCGCGTCCTCTATCTCCGCGAGCCTGACCTGTGTCCCCCTGGCCTGCCGCTCCATATCGCTCACGGAGGCTCGGAAGGTCTGCACCACCGCTGCCAGCGTCTCCAACTCCTTCAAGAGCTGCTGCGGCTTCAGCTTGTCGGCGGCCTCGCGTTTCGCGGATTGCCGCATCGTCTCGACCTGGCTCATAGGAAAGCCCTCTCTTCTGTAAATTGGCCCAGGTGAAGCCACGCCCCATGGCCTTCGAGGTGACACGGATACCTTCAAGCTCATAAGCCAACCCGGACACGCGCCCGGTCGAGGCCACGTTCGGATGAACGGCAACGCCAGCATGTTCCAGCTGCTCGATCATTTCGGAAACTGTCGCACCACCCTCGATGATCCCATCGATCAATGCTGCCACTCGCATGGCCGGGGGCGCCTCCCCAGCAAAATCGGCGTAAATGATCTGCTCACGACCTGGGGCTTTGTGATGGTCCACGGCCTTCTCCCCGTCCAACAGATGGCTGCTCTCGACCACCGTCAGCCCGAACTCCTCCTCTATCTGGCGAATGATCCCCTCTGAACGCCGGTAATCCTGCGCGTCAGGCACAACGGTACCGTCGCGCCTGATCCGCGAGGCCGCGATATGGACATGGCCATCGCCATGGTTGACCACCAGAAAATCCTCAAAGCCCATACCCGCCACCCACCGCTCGGCGATCTGGTTCCAAGTGGCATCGCCAAGGTCAGGATCCCCATCGGGCAAGCGCAGAGCCTCATGCACCACATAGACGCCAAGGCTAGGCCGCAGGGCATGGAGGGCGCCGAACTCCGCAGCAATCTCGCGGGCCGTTCGGCCAGCGAAAGTGCCCCCGATAATCCGGGCTTGTGGCCGCGGATCGCCTTTCTGGTCCATCTCGTCGAGCAGGTAGTCGATCAGGCCACGGGCACCGCGCCCTTTGATGAGTTTACCGATCATAGGGCATCTGGCTCCACATCAAGAAGGCGCAACCGGATTTCGCGCAAAAGATCATCTAGTTCGGCAAGGGTCTGGCGATCGGTTGAGCTCAGGCGGTCCTGCTGACCCGCATTCAGCCGGTACGCGATCTGGTTGAGGTTCGAGGCTAGTGGAGCGAGATCGGACCATTGCCGGATCGAGACAGCCGGAGCCGCACGGACGGTCGACGAAAGAGCCGACTGACGGATGAACTCAGACACGCTGAGGCCCGCCTCCTCAGCCCGCTCCCGGATGCTATTCAGTTCCCGCTGGGACAGCCGGAGACCGCTGAACGGCTGACGGCGATCAAGGGCGTCAACGGCAGGGCGCGGCATGAGCGACTTCCTTTCTCCGGCGGGCACTGGAAAACCAGAGCGCGCAGGATAGGGGGCTTGGGGGAGTGCAAGGACGACCCAGCCATAGGACGTGCCAGGGGAACCGGGAGAGTAATGAATGACACCCCAAGGCAATCCGCGATTGGCGGTACGCCAGGCAAGCGGAGAGAGAAGAACGGCAGCTGAGACCGCAGGGAGCAGGGCCGTGATCGAACGAAGGGCGCAGTATTTCAGCCAACCGAGCGAAGCGGAGGGCGGATGAGATACGGAGGGGGTCCAGGGGTACCCCTTGGCAAGCGTTGTTGTCAGGTCGGAGTTTCCGTCCTGACAACAACATGGCTTGCTCTTCACCGTATATAGTAAAACTTGAAACATGACATGCCATACAACTAATATAAGGGCATACCCTGAAAGAAGAAAGAGCCGGCAATGAACGAGAAGACCCGCCTGCAAAAGCTCGGGCGATCGGAATTGGAGGCCTTGGCCGAAAAGGCCCTCACCAACCAGGAACGCAATCGCCAAGCATCCGCTAAAGTCCGACAGGCTAAAAAGGCAGCGGGGCTCCAACAGATATCGGTTTGGGTTCCTCGCGGGTCGCCTAGCATCGAGAAAATCCGAAAGTTCGCCGACGAGCTTTGCGAAAAGCATCTGGCCGCCTTGGAGGCTCAGGCGAACAGTCCCAAAAAATCAGATGATTTACGGGGACAAAACCAAGCTCAAGAAACCCCTAAAAATCCGCCCCCTCATTCAGCTCATGGGCAGGAGGATTAATTGGGACACCGCGCCGCCATCTATGCGCGGGTCTCGACGCTCGGACAGAACACTGATCGTCAGGTTGCCGACCTTCAGCGCCTTGCTAGGCACCGGGGGCTTAAGGTTGTCCACATCGCTCAGGAAAAGATGTCCGGCAAGCGAACAGATCGCCCTGCTCGGCAATGGCTTCTTGAGATGGCGCAAGGCGGCAAGATAGATGCGATCTTGATCACCGAGCTGTCTCGGTGGGGTCGTTCCACAGCGGATGTACTCAAGACGCTGGATCAGCTGGCAAGCTGGAACGTGTCCCTGATTGCGGAGAGCGGCATCGACTTAGATCTGCGCTCCGCCGGCGGAAAGATGATGGTAACCCTACTCGCTGGGTTCGCCGAGTTCGAACGCGACCTCACCTCGGAAAGGATCCGGTCGGGCCTGGCCCGCGCGAAGAACTCCGGAAAGACGTTGGGACGGCCAAGAGGCATCAACCCTTCCGACAAGTACGCAAATGATGTTCTGGCCGCCGTGGCGGCAGGCAAGTCGTATCGATGGATCGCTCGAGACCTGCAGATCAGCAAGAACACAGTCATGGCGATTGTGAAGCGGTCCAGAGCCGAAAAAGCTTGAGCTGTTAACCTCCACATGCAACAACGCATGCACGTTTCAACGCGAGCACGTAACAACGCATGAAAACAATCGCAGTTATCAGCCAGAAGGGTGGATCGGGAAAGTCTACGATCTCGCGCCATGCTGCTGCCATGTTGCCTCGCGCCGCACTTGTGGATCTCGACCCCCAAGGGACCTCCCGTCGATGGATTGAGAGACGACGTGATGCAGGGAACCAGGATCCTGGCTTCACGGTAGCCAAGTGGGACAAGCTCCAAGGCATCCATAGAACGCTGACCGAGCGTGGCGCGGACTACCTCATTATTGATACACCGCCATCTCACGACGACGAACGTGCCATTCGATCTGCCATCGCGCTATCCGACCTCGTCATCCTTCCGGTCAAGCCAACACCTGAAGACATCGAAGTTTTGGGAGGTGTTGAAGCTTTGATCGGTTCGAAACCAAAGATCTACGTGATGACAATGATCACCCCGCGCTCGAACCTCTTTGCCACGACACGAAGACTTCTGGAGAAGCGTGGACGCGTTGCGCCCTCTAGCATCGTCAACC
>NZ_JBELKF010000127.1:0-6775 GCF_042089775.1 Palleronia sp. | reverse complement strand
CGCTGTCATACGAGACATAGAGTTCGGGAACGGGGGCGGAGTGGGGATTTTGCATCGTCGAACCTGCTGTAGCCTGCCGCCGGGTGCGGCGTCGTTGCCGCCCTAGCGCAGGCCACGCCTCGGCCTCAACCTCGCTGCGCGGGCCGGGCGCATTCTGGACCGACATTCGTGCATTTCGACGACAATGCGACGAAACTCCTCCGATCGGTGCGGATTGGGGGAACGTCCGTTCGCGCCGTTACTGCGCGGGTTCGACCGGAGCGCCGTAGCCCAAAGGCTCGCGCTCGTCGCGGCCCTCGTCCTGACCCTGCTCGGCCAGCCAGCGCTCGGCCTCGAGCGCGGCCATGCAGCCCATCCCGGCGCTGGTGACCGCCTGCCGGTACACGTGGTCCGTCAGGTCGCCCGCCGCGAAGACGCCCGGCACGCTGGTTTCGGTCGTGCCGGGCTTGGTCACGACATAGCCGCCCAGCTCGGTCTCCAGCTGGTCCTTGACCAGTTCCGACGCCGGAGCGTGGCCGATGGCGATGAACACGCCGGCCACGGGCAGATCCGTGATCTCGCCGGTTTCGACGTGGCGGGCGCGGAGGCCCTCGACGCCCTTGGGGTTGTCGCTGCCGTAGATGTTCTCGATCGCGTGGTTCCAGAGGACCTCGACCTTGGGATGCTCGAACAGGCGCTTTTGCAAGATCTTCTCCGCGCGCAATTCGTCCCGGCGGTGGATCAGCGTGACCTTGGACGCGAAGTTCGTCAGGAACAGCGCCTCTTCGACCGCGGTGTTGCCGCCGCCGACCACGGCGACCTCCTGTCCGCGATAAAAGAACCCGTCGCAGGTCGCGCAGGCCGAGACGCCGAAGCCCTTGAACGTCTCTTCGGACGGCAGGCCGATCCATTTCGCCTGGGCTCCGGTGGCCAGGATCACCGCGTCGGCCGTGTAGGTCGTGCCGCTATCGGCCTGGGCGGTGAAGGGGCGCCGGGACAGGTCCAGCGACGAGATGTGGTCGGCCACGATCTCAGCCCCCATCTCGCGGGCGTGGGCCTCCATCCGGACCATCAGGTCGGGACCCATGATCGACTGCTCGCCGGGCCAGTTCTCGACGTCGGTGGTGATGGTCAGCTGGCCGCCGGGCTGGATGCCCTGGATGATCACGGGTTCGAGCATGGCGCGGGCGGCATAGACGGCGGCCGTGTAGCCCGCCGGCCCCGAGCCGATGATGAGTAGCTTGACGTGACGGGCGTCTGCCATGATGACCTCCTGCGATTTCGGACCGGATATAGGCCGTGTGGCCACGGGCCGAAACCCCGTAACAATGTTGCGCGACAGCGAAACATTATTGCGGAAGTTACCGTTCGCGCTTAGGTATCGCGCGCAACTTACCGAGGATAACATGCCCGGACAGAAACTCGACGCCATCGACCGCAAGATACTCTGCGAATTGCAGCGGAACGGGCGCATGACCAACGTGGATCTGGCCAAGCGCGTCGGGATTTCGGCGCCCCCCTGCCTGCGGCGCGTGCGCACGCTGGAAGAGCAGGGCTTCATCCGGGGCTACCACGCCCGCGTCGATCCGCGTCAGCTCGGGTTCGAGGTGCAGGTGTTCGCGATGGTCGGCCTGCAGAGCCAGGCCGAGGCGGATCTTTCGGCCTTCGAGGGGCGGTGCCGCGACTGGCCGCTCGTCCGCGAGTGCCATATGCTGAACGGCGAGGTCGACTTCATCCTGAAATGCGTGGCGCCCGATCTGTCGACCTTCCAGACGTTCCTCACATCCGAGCTTCTGACCGCGCCGAACGTGGGCAGCGTCAAGACGTCGCTGGTGATCCGTGCGGCCAAGGAGGCGCCGGGCGTGCCCTTCGACGTGCTCGAAGCGCGCGTGACCCTGGCGCCCTGAGGCGTCAGATCGCCGCCTGCTTCAGCGCCTCGCCCTGAAGGCGGGGCAGGACCAGGTCTCCGAAATCGTCGAACCCCTCGATATGCGGGAACATCGACAGGTAAAGCGCCGCTATCTCGGGGGCCAGCAAACCGGTGCGCGGCCCCGGGTGCACGCTTTCCAGCTCCACCCCGTTGGCGGTGAAGGTCACGTGGCCGTCGAACCCGAGGTGGAAGACCTGCATGGCCGAGACGGGGCGGATGCGGATCACCGTTTCGCTATCCTCCAGCGCCGCGACCGGCATCAGCGCGGCCTCGGCACCGATCAGCGACTGCAGCCGCGTGCGTCGCGAGACGATACGTGCGGCGGGTCCCAGCAACAGGTCGGGGCTGGGACGCGTGGGGCCGAACGCCTCGGCGGCGATGCGGAACAGCCCGACGTTGCGGTGCTGCGGCGCGATCACCCGGCTGCCCTTCCAGCGCAGCGGCAACGCGCCGCGGTCGGTGACGATCCGGTCGCCCGGCAAGACGTCCTCGACCGCGACGGGGCCGTTCGGGGTCTGGATCAGCGCCCCGCGCCCCAAGGCCGCGAAAGCGTCGGTAAAGATCGCAAGGCTCGGCCCCATGCGCGCGCGCTCTTCCACCATTCCGTCCGGCCCGGCCCAGGTGAAGCTGTAGCGCGTGTCGAACGGCACCGGCGCCGCGACCCGAGAGGGCGCCGGGGCAGGGCGCCGCACCGTCCACGGCTGCGAGGCGGGCGGGAAGGCGCCGCTGCGGGGCAGGTCCTTCATGCGCCGCCCCCCCGCTCAGGCGCTGCGGGCGTGGACGGACTTGCGGGCGCCATGCTGGAACGGCAGCGCCGGCATCGGCATGGCGGATTGGGCAATGGCGGTGGCAAGCCAGCGGCGGGTGGTCATCGGCATGTTCCTTGCATCACGTCCTGGGTGACGGCCAAGCTCGCGCCGGAATGGGGCGCTTCGATGACGCGGGGCAGGAGATTCGGGGGCGGTTCAGTTCAATCGCACGACCGAGATCAGCCGCCCGTAATCCGCCTCCAGCCGGTGCGTTGCGCGCCGGTAGGAGAAGAACGTGTCCGGCTCGCGATAGGTGCAGCGCCCGATCCACTCGGCCTCGACCCCGGCAGCGCGCAGCCGGTCCAGCCCAAAGCCCACGAGGTCGAACATCAGCCGGTCGCCCTTGCCTTGCGCGAAATAGCGCACCGCCTCGGGGTCCTCGACCATGAAATCCTCGAGCATCTCCGGTCCGACCTCGTAGGCCGCCTGGCTTATCGCGGGTCCGATGGCGGCGCGGATGCGCAACCGTTCGGCGCCCCGTCCCACCATCGCCTCGACCGTGTTCTCTATCACGCCGCCAAGCGCGCCCTTCCATCCGGCGTGGGCCGCGCCCACGACACCCGCCTCGTCATCGGCCAGCAGGATCGGCATGCAATCCGCCGTCAGGATGCCCAGAGCCACGCCCGGCACCGAGCTCACCATCGCGTCGGCTGAACCCGCCGCCGCGCCGCCACGTTCGACCACGATCACATCGGCCGAGTGCACCTGCGGCACGGTCGCCAGCCCCTCGGGCGCGACGCCCATGGCCGCCGCGACCCGCGCGCGGTTGATCCGCACCGCATCTCCCTGATCGCTCGAGCTGAGCGCGCAGTTCAACCCGGCGAACACGCCGGACGAGGCGCCGCCGCGGCGGGTGAAAAACCCGTGCCGAACCGGCGACAGCAGGTCCGAGGTCAGGTATCCGACGCTCATCTCGCCTCCAGTCCCGGCGGAGGGCCGGCTTCATCGTGAAAGGACATGACCTTGAAAAGGTGGCCCATTTCGTCGGGGTGCGTCAATCGCCGATGCGCGGCGACGTGAGTGTCGAGCGCCTCGCCCGCAAGCCCCCGCGCCAGCGCGCGCGCGCGGTCGGTGATGCCGAGCCGCTCCAGCCAGACGCCCTGTGGGGTCACGGTGCTTGCCGCACAGGGCGCGGCGCCGGCCAGCGCGCCGAAATCCACGTGGGCCGTCAGATCGGCCTGCCCCGGATGGGCGAGCGGACTTTCCTTTTCGTGATCCCGCACCGCCTGGAACGTGTCCCCGAGCGAGGTTTCCTGCCCATAATCGGACATCAGCGCCACGCCGCCCCGTTCGGCGATCCGCGCGCCGACCGTCTCGGCCAGCGCACGCGACGCGCCGCTCGTCTCGACCGTGTCGCCGTCCTGCGTGTCGGCGAGACGCGGCTCAAGCTCGGCGTAGCGCGTTGTCTGGGCAAGCGCGAAGGCCAGTGCATCGTCCCGCAGGCCCACCATCCGCTCGCGCCAGCCGTCCCCGTCGCGCAGGAACTGGCGGACGGGCAGCGCGTCGAAGAATTCGTTCGCCACCAGGAACAGCGGCCCCGCGTCGGGCAGCGCGTCCACGGTGTCGCAGAAGGCCGGCGCGTACTCCGCCAGCGCCAGCGCCTGCGCCGCGCGCAGCGGCGCAGACACCTCGACCAGCGCCAGCCGCATCGCGTCGTGGAACCCGCGTACCCCCCGCGTCGCGCGCAGCGCGTCGGCCATCAGGGTGCCGCGGCCCGGCCCAAGCTCGGCCAGCACGAACGGATCGGGCCGCCCACGCTCCAGCCAGGCCTGTGCGAGCGCCAGCCCCACCAGCTCGCCGAACATCTGGCTGATCTCGGGCGCGGTGACGAAATCGCCCGCGGCGCCCAGCGGATCGCGGGTGGTATAATAGCCGTGCTGCGGATGCATGAGGCAGGCAGCCATGTACTCGGCCACGGTGATCGGCCCGGTCACCGCGATCTGCCGGGCAAGGATCTCTGCCAGCGGCGTCATCGCCGCCGCCACGCGTTCACGACGAAAGCCGCACCGATGGCAAGCATCGGCAGCGACAGGAGCTGCCCCATCGACAGCCCGGCCGCGCCGATCTGCACGATGTAACCCATCGGGTTGCTCTCGGTGATGAACTGGGGATCGGCCTGGCGCACCAGCTCCACCAGCATCCGCGAAATCGCGTAGCCCATCAGGAACACGCCCGTGAGCGCGCCGGGACGCTTGAACCAGCCCCGGCGGAACGCCAGCACGATCAGGAGCGCGCCCAGCACCAGCCCTTCGAGCGCGGCCTCGTAAAGCTGCGAGGGGTGGCGGGCGCACAGCCCTTCGACGCCGGGACAATGCTGGGCGGCGGGGCCCGGAAAGATGACGCCCCACGGAGCGTCCGTCGGCCGCCCCCAAAGCTCGGCATTGATGAAGTTCGCGATCCGCCCAAGCAGCAGCCCCGGCGGGGTCGCCAGCGCCATGAGGTCCAGCATCGACAGAACCCGGATCCCGCGCGACCACGCGAACCAGAAGCCTGCCGCCGCGACGCCCAGCATCCCTCCGTGGAACGACATGCCGCCTTGCCAGATCGCGGGGATCTGGGCCGGGTTCTCGAAATAGTAGGCCGGCTGATAGAACAGCACGAAGCCCAGCCGCCCGCCGATCAGGATGCCGAGAATCACCGCGGTCATCAGGTCCTCGACGTCCTTGGCGGTGAAAGGCGACAGGTTGCCGGGCCACAGCGCCGGGCGCCGGACGGCCCTCGTCGCCAGCCTCCATCCCAGCAGGATGCCCACGATATAGGCCAGCGCGTACCAGCGCAGCGCCAGGGTGAAGCCGCCCACGTCGATCGAGAAGATCTCGGGGCTGATGTCGGGGAAGGGGATGGCCAGAAGCATGGCGCGGACAAAGCGGTCGCTCGGGTCGGAAGTCAACCTTGAGATTCGCGGTGGCGGCACTCATATCTGCGGGAAGCACACCAAGGGGGCCGCGATGCAGACGCGCAACAAGATGTTCGACGACCTGAGCCAGCTGATGACCAACGCCATGGGCGTCGCGCAAGGTGCGCGGACCGAGGCCGAGACTGCCATGAAGGGCATGATCGACCGCTGGCTCGCCGATCGCGATTTCGTCACCCGCGAGGAATTCGACGCCGTCCGCGCGATGGCGCAGAAGGCCCGTGAAGAGAACGAGGCGCTGAAGGCCCGGCTCGACGCGCTCGAGGGGCAGAATCAGCCCTCCTGAGCGCGCCGCTCCTATCCCGCTGACATACCGGGGCGCACATCGGCGCCCCGCTCCTCGCCGAACACCTCGTCGAAGGTCTGGCGCAGGGCGACGTCCACGTCCTCCAGCGTGACCGGCAGGCCGAGGTCCACGAGGCTCGTCACCCCGTGCTCGGTGATCCCGCACGGAACGATACCGCCGAAATGCGACAGGTCCGGCTCGACGTTGATCGCCAGCCCGTGCATCGACACCCATTTCTTCAGCCGCACGCCGATCGCCGCAACCTTGTCCTCGCGCGGGCGTCCGTCCGGCCCCGGCGCCTTTTCGGGGCGCACGACCCAGACGCCGACGCGGCCCGCGCGCATCTCTCCGGTCACGTTGAACCGGTCGAGCGTCGCGATCACCCACGCCTCCATCTGTGCCACAAAGCGGCGCACATCGCGCCCTCGGGCTGCCACGTCGAGCATGACATAGACGACCCGCTGCCCTGGCCCGTGATAGGTGTATTGCCCGCCCCGCCGCGTCTGAAACACCGGAAACCGGTCGGGATCGACCAGATCCGCCGCCTGCGCCGACGTCCCGGCGGTATAAAGGGGCGGGTGCTCCAGCAGCCAGATCAGCTCGTCCGCCGTCCCTTCGCGGATCGCCGCGGCGCGGGATTCCATCTCGGCCACGGCGTCTTCGTACGCCACAGGGGCCTCGCTCACGCGCCATTCGACCATCGTTTTCTCCTTGCGAGTCGGTGCTCGTAAATTTCGCGAAAAAAACCGCTTTTCAACCGCAGACGTGTCAGCTAAACCCCCGCCACCCGGCCGGGAGCACATGCGGTCGTGGCGGAATGGTAGACGCGCAGCGTTGAGGTCGCTGTGGGGTAACAC
>NZ_JBELKF010000034.1:16096-37642 GCF_042089775.1 Palleronia sp. | reverse complement strand
ACCACCTTCAGGGAAATCCGGCTACCATCGGCGACGCTGTTCTGCCCGAAGTTCCGAAGGACGTTGGCGTGAAGCAGCACGTCCCGTTCCAGGTCGTCGGCGACCACGAACCCGTAGCCCTTCGCGCTGTCGAACCACTTCACGACGCCGGTATACGCCCTGCCATCGTCGTCGCTATTGAAAGACATCTGTCCCCTATCGACGGGCCCGTGGGCCCGAACCTGATTTTCTCGTTCTCGAGCACCGACGGCGACCGCCCCTCATCGCCGGATCGGGTCCCCGCGGCGCTCCGATTTCCTTACGAAAAAATTGATCAAGGAGAAAGTCTTTTTACATACCAAGCCCCCGAAGGATCGTCGCGGCGCCACTGGAACCGATCGTGAAGCCGGTCTTTTCCGTCCCTCCAGAATTCCATCTCGACCGGCGTGATCCGAAAGCCGCCCCAGAAGGGCGGCCGCGGCGGTGCATCGCCGAACCGTTCGCGCGCCTGCTCCACGCGCCCGGCGAGCGTCTCCCGGCTGTCGAGCGGCCGCGACTGCTGCGATGCCCATGCCCCCAACCGGGACCCCAGATCGCGCGAGGCGTAGTAGGCATCCGCCTGCGGCCCATCCTCGCGCGTGACGTGCCCGCGCACCCGTACCTGCCGCCGCAAGGTCTTCCAGTGGCAGACGAAAGCGGCCTGCGGCTGTCCGGCCAGTTCCTGACCCTTGGCACTTTCATAGTTGGTGTAGAAGACGAAGGCATTCGCCTCGATCTCCTTCAAGAGCACGACCCGCACGTTCGGCATGCCGCCTTCGTCGACCGTCGCAAGAGCGATGGCGTTGGGGTCGTTCGGCTCGGATTTCGCCGCCTCTTCCATCCACTCGCGGAACAGGGCCACCGGGTCGGCCGTCTCGGGAATGCTTGAACTGTCGGACATTTTAGGAAGGGTCTCGCTCTCTTGATGCGCCTGTTACAATCGCCTAAAGCCTCGGCCAATCAGACACCAGCGAGGCGATACCATGGCAGGACTAATGGCGGGCAAGCGCGGTCTCATCATGGGACTGGCCAACGACAAGTCCATCGCTTGGGGTATCGCCAAGGCCCTTGGCGAACAGGGCGCAGAGATGTGCTTTTCGTACCAGGGCGAAGCGTTGATGAAGCGGGTCAAGCCGCTCGCGGAACAGGTCGGGTCGGATTTCCTGGTCGAGTGCAACGTGGCCGACATGGACAGCCTAGATGCCCTCTTCGCCACGATCGAAGAGCGCTGGGGCAAGCTCGACTTCGTCGTCCACGCCATCGGCTTCTCGGACAAATCCGAGTTGCGCGGCCGCTACGTCGATACGAGCCGCGAAAACTTCCGCATGAGCCTCGACATCTCGTGCTACTCCTTCACTGCCGTGATGCAACGCGCCGAGAAGCTGATGACCGAGGGCGGTTCGGCCCTGACCCTGACCTACTACGGCGCAGAGCGGGTGATGCCGCATTACAACGTCATGGGCGTCGCCAAGGCCGCGCTCGAGGCGTCGGTGCGCTATCTCGCCGAGGATCTTGGCCGCGACGGGATTCGCGTGAATGCAATCAGCGCCGGCACGATCAAGACGCTCGCGGCGAGCGGGATCGGCGACTTCCGCTACATCATGAAGTGGAACGAGTACAACTCGCCCCTGCGCCGCACCGTTACGCAAGACGAGGTCGGCAAATCCGCGCTCTACCTGCTGTCGGACCTCGGCTCGGCCGTCACCGGAGAGGTTCTTCACGTCGATGCCGGCTACCACGTCATCGGCATGAAGAACCCCGACGCGCCCGACATCACGAAGGACTGACGTGCGGGTCGGCCACCTCCCCGCGGGCCTTGCCGCATGAGCCTCGCCGCAACCTTCGGCGTGGCCCTGGCGCACCTGCTGGCGGCAATCTCTCCCGGTCCGTCCTTCGTCCTATCCGTGCGCACCGCCGCGTCCGAGGGGTTCGGCCCCGCTGCCGGGCTGGCGCTCGGCTTCGGGATCGGCGCGACGATCTGGGCGCTTGCCGCGCTGACCGGCCTCGCCCTGCTGTTCGAGGCCCTGCCGCCCCTTTTCCTCGTCCTGAAGATCGGCGGCGGAGTATTCCTTCTATGGCTCGCCTGGAAGATGTGGCGCCACGCGGCCGAGCCGATGCCGCAGGTGGCGCCCGATGCACCGCCGCGCGGCACATGGTCGGCCATCCGTCTCGGCATCGTCACGCAGCTTGCCAATCCCAAACCCGCCATCTTCTTCGGCGCCGTGTTCGTCGGCCTCGTTCCGCCCTCGGCGGGATGGGCCGCGAAAGCATTGGTTCTGTTCAACATCCTCTGGATCGAGACGCTGTGGTACCTTTTTACCGCACGCGCCTTCTCCTTGCCCCGGCCGCGCGCGGCCTATGCGCGGGCCAAGGTCTGGCTCGACCGGGGGATGGGCACCATACTGGGCGCGCTCGGCCTGAAGGTCGCGCTCGGCTGACATCAAGGAGACAGCAATGAACGACCGCCTCCCCCACGAAAAAGGCTTCCACGTCAGCTGGGACCAGCTTCACCGCGATGCGCGCGCCCTGGCCTGGCGGCTCGACGGGATGGGCCCCGAAGGCGAGGCCGGCGAGCGCGGGGGCGGCTGGCGCGCCGTCGTCGCCATTACCCGCGGCGGCATGGCCCCGGCCATGATCGTCGCGCGCGAGCTCGACATTCGCGTCGTCGATACGATCAGCGTGAAAAGCTACGACCACCAGACGCAGACCGATGCCCGTGTGCTGAAAAGCCCCGACCTCGAGATGATGCGCGACGGCGACGGCGTGCTGATCGTGGACGACCTGGTGGATTCGGGTCGGACGCTCGAAGTGGTGCGCAACGCCTTCCCCAAGGCCCATTTCGCCACCGTCTATGCCAAGCCCAAGGGCCGGCCGCAGGTCGATACCTACATCACCGAGGTCAGCCAGGACACGTGGATCTTCTTTCCGTGGGATATGGGGCTGCAATATGTCCCGCCCTACCGCGGCACCGACTGAGGCGGACATGAAAACGGCGCGCCTCTTGTCAGGGCGCGCCGCTATCGAGCGTCGCGAGACGCCGCCTCAGGCAGCGTCGAGCTCGTGCTTCACCACTTTCTCGATATCGTCGAGGTTGTGGTTCGTCAGGGTCTTGGGCACCTCGGCAATCACCTTCTGCTCGACTTCCTTGTGGATCTTGTTTCGTAATTCTCCGAGCACACCGGGCGCCGCGACCAGGACGATCTCCTTGAACGCCCCTTCGTGGGCCTTCTTGTAGAGCATGTCGGCGAGGTCGTCCGCAAAACGGTCCTTCGCCAGCTGGTGCCAGTCCGTGTCCTCGACGGCCGAGCGGTGGACGCTGGGCCCGTCGTTGAACCGGCCGCGCTGGCTGGCCGATTGTTCGCGATCAGGCGGGTTCTCCTGCTCTTCCTTCGAAAGGACCGTCAGATACGGGTCCTCGTGATCCGTCTGATTCTCGAGGATCAGGGCTTTCTCGCCGTCTGCGATCAGGACCCAGGTGCCTTTGGTCAGTCTCGCGGCCATCTCAACTCCCTTTCCCGTTGTCGTCTTCGCCCGTGCCGTGCAGGCCACCGAGGTTGCCTTCGCCCTTCTCGTCGGACTTGGTCACCCGGGTCGTGCCGGCGCCGCGCTCGGCCTGGCGCTCTTCGTCGCGCGTGCCGACGCTGCGCTCGAGGTTGCCCTGCGCACGGCCGCCCTGGTTCGGCGTGTCGACGGCATCATCGACGAATTGTTCAGTTTCGCTCGTGCCGTCCTTGGATCTCTTTCTCTCGGCCATTTCGACAGGCTCCTTTTCGTTTCGTGTCGAAGGAGAAACCCTTGGCCCCGAGGCAGAGTTCCTCAGACCGACCGAGCGCGGTCAATCAACCAGGCCAGCGCCGCCGGTTCGCCGACTCGCGCCTTCGTCCCGCCAACCTTGATGACCACGGGCGCGGCCTCTTCGACGCGGTCCCAGATCCACTGCGCGGCCGCGTCGCTCGACGCCTCGTCCGTCAGCATGAGAGAGGCCACGACGCGAAACCCCTCGCTCTCATCCAGCACCGCCTCGGCCGAGATCGGCTGGAATGCCATACCGGGCGGCATCCGCATCGGCGCCCGCAGAAGCGCCAGCACCTCTGCGTCAAGCGGCTCCATCTCGATGACCATCGTTTGCTCCTTCCCTCAATGCAAAAGGCCGGCCCCGAAGGACCGGCCCGTCGCTGTTTCAACAGCTCGGAGGGTCACATGCGCGATGCGACGTCTTCCCAATTCACCAGTTTGTCGAGGAAGTTCGACAGGTAGGCCGGCCGCTTGTTGCGGTAGTCGATGTAGTAGGAATGCTCCCAGACATCACAGCCCAGCAGCGCCGTCTGATTGAAGCAGAGCGGGTTCACGCCGTTCTCGGTCGAGGTGACCTTCAGCGAGCCGTCCGCGTCCTTCACGAGCCAAACCCAACCCGAGCCGAACTGGCCGCCGCCCTTGGTCGAAAACTCGTCCTTGAACGTGTCGACCGACCCAAAGCTCTCTGTCAGAGCTCTTTCGACTTCGGACGGCATCTTGCTCTCGCCGGGCGTCATCCAGTTCCAGAACTGGTTGTGGTTCCAGTACTGCGACGCGTTGTTGAACAGGCCCGACTGCGCCACGACGCTCTTGTCGTAGGTGCCCTTGATGATGTCCTCGATGGATTTGCCTTCCCACTCGGACCCGGCAACCATGTCGGCCGTCTTGTCGGCATAGGCCTTGTGGTGGATATCGTGGTGGTATTCCAGCGTCTCGCGGCTCATGCCCTTGTCGGCAAGCGCGTCATGGGAATACGGCAGATCTGGCAGTTCGAAAGCCATCGGTGGCCCTCCGTCATTTGAAAATCTCGGGCGGCGTCCGAGGATCGGACCGCTCGCCAAGGCGTGATCTAGGCCGCCGGAGCCGCCCGGAAACCCTAGAAGGCACCGACTTCACCGCCGTTTCGCGCGCTGACGGCCAGCACGTCGAAAACGTAGGTCGCGACCGAGCGGAAGCACAGAACACGGGCGGTCTCGGCATCCTCAAGCCACACTGCCGCAGCAACCTGCGCCAGCCGCGTGCGGCGCACGGTGCCGGAATCAAGCACCGCCATATCCAGCGGCGTGACCTTGGCGAGCACCTCGCGTACCGCCGTGCCCTGCAAGGTGATCTCGCTTCGCATCGCGCTGATGTCGAGCGAAAGGTGGTGATGGCCGCGCAGGTCTTTCTCGAGGCCGGCCAGAGTGTCCGGCACGACCTCAAGCGGGACACGCAACAACAGCTCGTCCGGTGCCATCCACAGCACGGTTCCGCATTCGCCGGTGGCCAGCCCGAGCGGTTGCGGGACCTCGGCGCCCGTGGCGCGGCAAACGCCTTCGGCGACCGCTCCGTTCTCCAGCTCAGCCCGCAACTGGATCATCCCGGTCGGCTGCGCCTCGAACACCGAGACATAGCCGTCGAAACGCGCGCCTCGCAACGCGGTGCACAGGTCAGACATCCTGCTTGGCCCCTTCCTTGTCGTAGAAGACCGGGTCGCAAATGCGGGCCTTGTGGACGACCCCGTCTGTGCCCGGGAACTCCAGCACGTCGCCCATTCGGTCGGGCCCGTTCAGGATCAGCCCCATCGCGATGCCGTGGCCCAGCGTCGGCGAATGGTAGGTCGAGGTTACCCGGCCCTGGGTGTTGCGCTGCCCGTTCTCGTTGACGCCTTCGGCCACGGCGTAGGCGCCATCCGGCAGCACGCCCCCATCAAGCGTCTGGAGTCCCACCAGTTGCCAGCGGCTGGGATCCGCCATGTGCGCCCGCTCCTGCGCGCGCTTGCCGATATAATCGTCCTTCTTCTTCGAGATCGCCCAGTTCAGTCCGAGGTCCTGCGGAATTACGGTGCCGTCGCTTTCGTCGCCGATCATGATGAATCCCTTCTCGGCACGCAGCACATGCAATGCTTCGGTGCCATAGGGCGTCGCGCCGAACCCCTCACCTGCTTCGTGAAGTTTACTCCACAACGCGCTGGCATGATTTGCAGAAACGGCAACTTCGTAGCTAAGCTCACCTGAGAACGAGATGCGGAAGATCCGCGCCGGAATGTCCGCGACCAGGCCCTCGGCCCAGGTCATGAACGGGAGCGCGTCCTTTGAGACGTCCATCCCGCCTAGTTTCTCCAGCAGTTTCCGCGCGTTGGGGCCGACAACGGCAATTTGCGCCCATTGCTCGGTCACGTTCGAGACATGGACCTGCATGTCCCACCATTCGGTCTGGAGCCATTCCTCCATATGGGCATGGATACGGTCCGCGCCCCCAGTGGTGGTGTGGCAGAGGAAGGTGTCGTCGCTCAACCGTGCGACGACGCCGTCATCCATGAGGAAGCCGTTCTCGGAACACATCAGGCCGTAGCGACACCGGCCGACCTTCAGGGTGCTCATCATGTTGGTGTAGAGCAAGTCGAGGAAGCGACCCGCATCAGGACCCTTCACGACGATCTTTCCAAGCGTCGAAGCATCAAGCAATCCAACGGCTTGCCGCGCGTTCTTCACTTCTCGCATTACAGCCGCCTGCCGATCTTCGCCGGCGCGCAGGTAGCAGAACGGGCGGCGCCAGTGGCCTACCGGCTCCCAACTTGCGCCGTTCGCTTCGTGCCAGTCGTGCAGCGGCGTGCGGCGGAGGGGCTGGAAGATGTCCCCGCGTGCCTCACCCGCGATCGCACCCATGGATACGGGCACGTAAGGCGGGCGGAACGTGGTGGTGCCAACCTGCGGAATCGGGCTTCCGACCTCTTGAGAAAGCACCGCCAAGCCGTTGATGTTGCTGAGCTTCCCCTGATCTGTCGCCATCCCGAGCGTGGTGTAGCGCTTGGCGTGTTCGACGCTGACGAACCCCTCACGCGCGGCAAGCTGAATGTCCGAAACCTTCACGTCGTTCTGATAGTCGAGGAACATCTTGGCCCGCAGGTCAGGCCCCGCGCTTTCCGGCATCACCCAGACCGGGCGCATCGGTTGCTCGGTAAGAGTTCTGTCGGACTCTTGTAGGAGATCGGTGAGAGAAAGCGTGAGATCTCCGGCTGCGGCCCCGACGGCCGAAGCCATCCCGCGCCCGTCCGCACCCAGAGGTGGACGGGCCGCGTCGGGATAGAAGAACGCCTGCGCGTCGTCCCACAGGAGCTTGCCGCCGCAATGGGACCAGAGGTGCGGGACCGGCGACCAACCGCCCGACATCGCGATCGCGTCGCAGTCAACCAACCGGCCACCCGTGCCGGAGCCGTCCATGGCGAAAACGCGGACTGCGGTGACGCCCTTGCCGCCCTCGGCCTTGATGCCCGAGGCGCTCGCGATCTCGACCCCGCGGTCGCGGACGCGGGACGGCAGGGCGCCCGAGGCATCCGGCCGGGCGTCGATCACAAGCGGCACCGTCACGCCCGCGTCGAGAAGCGCGAGTGCGGTGCGATAGGCGTCGTCGTTGTTCGTCACCAGCACCACCCGGCGGCCTGGGCTGACCGCATAGTCGCTGACGTAGTCGCGCGCGGCCGAGGCGAGCATGACGCCGGGGATGTCGTTGCCGGCAAAGGGCAGAGGACGCTCGATCGCGCCGGTGGCGGTGACGATGTGCTCCGCGCGGATGCGCCACAGGCGGTGCCGGGGAGCGTCGGCGCCGGGGCGATCCTCGGCCACCCACTCGTAGGCGGTGAGGTAGCCGTGATCGTAGACGCCCGATCCCTGCAGGTTCAGGCGGAGCGTCACGTTCTTCATCTCGGCAAGCTCGGCGAGGCGGGCGGCGACCCAGTCGGCAGCGCTCTGGCCGTCGATCGTCGAGCCGTCGATGGCGCCGTCGGTGACGCTGCGGCCGCCCCAGAGGGTGTCCTGCTCCATCAACAGGACGCGCTTGCCGTCGCGCGCCGCCTTCAGCGCAGCATCGATCCCGGTGACGCCGCCACCGACCACGGCCACGTCGCAGTGGAAATGGAAGTGCTCGTAACGGTCGGCGTCCACCCCCTCGGGCGGGCGGCCGAGACCGGCGGAGCGGCGGATGATGGGCTCGTAGAGCTTCTCCCAGAAGGCGGCGGGCCAGGTGAAGGTCTTGTAGTAGAAGCCCGCCGGCAGGAACCGCGAGAGGCCCGTGTTGATGGAGCCGATGTCGTGGTCGAGGGACGGCCAGCGGTTCTGCGAGGTGGCGCGCAGGCCCTCATGGATGCGGGTGGTGGTGGCGCGCTGGTTGGGCTCGAACCGGGAGCCGGTGCCGGTGCCGACGAGGGCGTTCGGCTCTTCGTGGCCGGCCGTGACGGGGCCGCGGGGGCGGTGGTACTTGAACGACCGGCCCATGAGCGTGCGCCCGCCGGCCATCAGCGCCGAGGCGATCGTGTCGCCGTGCAGCCCCTCGTGCGGCTTGCCGTCGAAGGTGAAGTTCAGGCGGCGGTGGGGGTCGATGCGACGGCCGGGCGTGGAAAGGCGGTAGCTGGTCATGCGCGCGTCCCTTCGTCGCCGAGATCGCGCCAGCGCCAGCCGGGATGGGCGGCGGAGATGCGGTCGAGGATCTCTTGCGGGGGCCTCTGCGTCTGCGCGGGATAGGTGCCGAAGACCTGCATGGTCACGGTGTGGCGCGCGGCGTGGAACCACTTGCCGCAGCCGAAGGCGTGGCGCCACCTTTCGAAATGGGGACCCTTGGGGTTCTCGCGCATGAAGAGGTAGGTTTCGAAATCGGCGTCATTCGAGCCGGGGCCGTGGCGTGTCAGATGCGCCTCGCCGCCGGGCGTCAGCTCGGTCTCGTCGGCGTCGACGCCGCAATAGGGGCAGTGGAGGATCAGCATGGGAACCCCGTGGATCTGAAGTCGCGGGTCGGACGGCGTGAAGTCATCAGTGCGCCACCCCTGCCGCGACGCTTTCGTCGATGAAGCGGCCCTCGCGGAAGCGGTTCAGCGAGAAGGCGTCGGTCAGGGGGCTTTTGCCGGTGACCATCAGCTCGGCGAAGGCCCAGCCCGAGCCGGGCGTGGCCTTGAAGCCGCCGGTGCCCCAGCCGCAGTTGATGAACACGCCCTCGACCGGGGTTTTCGACAGGATCGGGGAACGGTCGCCTGTCATGTCGACGATGCCGCCCCATTGGCGCAGCATCTTGAGGCGCGAGATCATCGGAAAGGTCTCGACCAGGGCGCGCACGGTCTCCTCGATGTGGTGGAACGAGCCGCGCTGGGTGTAGGCGTTGTAGCTGTCGGTGCCGCCGCCGATCACCATCTCGCCCTTGTCGGACTGGCTCATGTAGCCGTGGACCGTGTTCGCCATCACGACGATGTCCATGCAGGGCTTGATCGGCTCGGACACCAGCGCCTGAAGCGGGACGGATTCGATGGGAAGGCGGAAGCCCGCCATTTCGGCGAGACGGCCCGAGTGCCCCGCGACGACGATGCCGAGCTTGCCGCAGTCGATATGGCCGCGCGTCGTGTCCACGCCGGTGACCCTGGCGCCGTCGCGGGTGACGTCCGTGACCTCGCATTGCTCGATGATGTCCATGCCCATGTCCGAGCAGGCGCGCGCATAGCCCCAGGCGACGGCATCGTGGCGCGCGGTGCCGGCACGGGGCTGCCAGAGGCCGCCAAGGACGGGATAGCGCGGCCCGTCGATGTTCAGGATCGGGCAGATCTCCTTGACCTCCTTGGGACCGAGGAAGCGCGTGTCGATCCCCTGAAGCATGTTGGCATGGGCGGTGCGGAGGTAGCCGCGTTTCTCATGCTCGGTCTGGGCGAGCATCAGGACGCCGCGGGGCGAAAACATCACATTGTAGTTGAGGTCCCGGCTCATCGTCTCGAAGAGGCTGCGGGACTTTTCGTAGAGCGCGGCGGACGGGTCCTGCAGGTAGTTCGAGCGGATGATCGTGGTGTTGCGCCCCGTGTTGCCGCCGCCGAGCCACCCCTTTTCCAGCACCGCAACGCTGGTGATGCCGTAGTTCTTGCCCAGCCAATAGGCGGTGGCGAGGCCGTGACCGCCGGCGCCGACGATGACGACGTCGTAGCGCTTCTTCGGCTCGGGGCTGCGCCAGGCGCGCGTCCAGCCGGTATGGTGGCGAAACGCCTCACGGGCGATGGCGAAGGCAGAATAGCGTTTCATCGGCGTCCCTTCCGTCCGGCCCGTCCTACGGCCCGGCGCGTGCGAGTAAATGCGTGCCAGCGGCATGTTCAACCATGTTTGCGACATGCCCGCCCGGGCGCGGCATTCCATCCGCTTTTCGCCGCGGCACGATGCGTCTAGAGAGGCCGGGACCCACCACGGGAAGGAATGAAATGCTGTTCTGGATCGCCGCCGTGCTGATCGCCGCGCTGGGCGCCTTGCCCGTGCTGGCCGCGCTGTTCCGGCCCGGTGGTGGCCGCGAGGCGGCGCACGACATGGCGATCTACCGCGACCAGCTGACCGAGATCGACCGTGATCTGTCGCGTGGCGTCCTGACCGAGGACGAGGCCGATCGCACCCGCGCCGAAGTCTCGCGCCGGCTGCTCGAGGCGGATCGCCGGGGCGCGCGCCGGATGCGCGAGGCGTCCAAGCCGGTGCGGCTGGTGGCTGCGGGGCTCGTCGCGGTTGCGGTGATGGCGGGGGGCCTTGCGATCTATCGCATCGAAGGTGCGCCGGGCTACCCCGACCTGCCCCTGCGCGCGCGGCTGGCCGACGCCGACAGCGCCCGTGCCGCGCGCCTGAGCCAGCCAGAGGCCGAGGCGCGCGCGCAGGAGGCCGGCGCCCTACCCGAGCCGGTGGAGCCGGGGCCCGAATTCGCGGACCTGATGGAGCGTCTGCGGACGGTGCTCGAAGAGCGGCCGGACGATCCGCAGGGCCTGCGCCTTCTGGCGGCGAACGAGGCGCGGCTGGGCAATTTCGGCGCCGCGCGCGAGGCGCAGGAACGGCTGGTCGAGGTCCTTGGCGACGATGCCCCGGCCGACGCCTATGCGTACCTGGGCGAGCTCATGGTGATGAACGCGGGCGGCTATATCTCGCCCGAGGCCGAGGCGCAGTTCGCTGCCGCGCTGCAGATCGACCCGCGCAACACCCGCGCGCTTTATTTCATAGGCCTGAGCTATGCGCAGACCGGCCGTCCGGACCGCACCTTCGGCATCTGGCGTCCGCTGCTCGAATCCGCGCCGGCCGACGCGCCGTGGGTCGCGGCGATCCGCGCCCAGATCGGCGAGGTCGCCGCGCGGGCCGGGGTGGAGTACGAGGCACCCGCCGCGCCGGTCGGTCCCACAGCCGAGGACATGGCCGCCGCCGCGCAGATGAGCCCCGAAGACCGCCAGCAGATGGTCGAGGGAATGGTTGCGCGCCTCAGCGAACGCCTCGCGACCGAAGGCGGCGCGGCGCCGGAATGGGCGCGGCTGATCGCGGCCCTGGGCGTTCTGGGCGATACCGAGCGCGCGACGGCGATCTATGGCGAGGCGCAGCAGGTCTTTGCCAATCAGCCCGAAGATCTGGCCCTGATCGAGGAGGCCGCTGATCAGGCGGGTGTCGCGCAATGATCCATGACCGGATGGAAGAGTTCGCTGCCGCCCTGCCCCCGATGCGCGCGCTGATGGGGCTGGATTTCGGGACCAAGACGATCGGCGTCGCCGTTTCGGACCGGATGCGCTCGGTCGCGAGCGGGATTGAAACGGTGCGTCGCAAGAAGTTCACGCAGGATGCGGGCCGCCTGGTCGAGATCGCGCAGGGTCGCGAGATCGGCGGCATCGTTCTGGGCCTGCCGCGCAACATGGACGGCAGCGAGGGGCCGCGCGCGCAGTCCACCCGCGCCTTCGCGCGAAACCTGTCGCGGCTTCTGGACCTGCCCATCGGCTTTTGGGACGAGCGGCTGTCGACCGTGGCGGCCGAACGCGCGCTGCTCGAGGCCGATACCAGCCGCGCGCGCCGCGCCGAGGTGGTGGATCAGGTCGCGGCGGCCTACATCCTTCAAGGTGCACTGGACAGGCTGGCGAGGATCGGATGAGCGACGACGTCTGGAAACGCGACGAGGTTCAGAGCCCGTGCATCAAGGTCTGCGTGATCCACCCGCAGTCCCGGCTGTGCACCGGCTGCCTGCGGTCGATCGACGAGATCTCGACCTGGAATATCATGTCTGCGGACGAACGCCGCGCGGTGCTGGCCGAACTGCCGAGCCGCCAGGGCCTGGTCGCCCGCCGCCGGGGCGGACGCGCGCGGACGCGGTCGCAGGAGTAGCGCGTCAGGCAGCCTCGCGCGTGACGGCTGCGAGCGCCTCTTCAACCAGCTTTCCATCCGCTCCCGGACGGTTCGCGCCCTCGGACAGGATGCGCCGCCAGTGCCGCGCGCCGGGGCGCCCGGTGAACAGGCCCAGCATGTGGCGCGTGACCTGGTGCAGGCGCCCGCCGTCGGCGATGTGGGCCTCGGCATAGGGGATCATCTCGCGCGCGACATCCTCGGCCGTCGGGCGCGGGGCGGCGTCGCCGTAGATGCGACGGTCGGCGTCGAGCAGGATGTCGGCGGGGCGCTGGTAGGCGGCGCGGCCGATCATCACCCCGTCAAGCGCGTCCAGGTGCTCGGACGCCGCATCGAGGCTGTCGATGCCGCCGTTGATCGAAATATGCAGGTCGGGGAACGCCGCCTTCATCCGGTGGACGAGCGCGTAATCAAGCGGCGGAATGTCCCGATTCTCTTTCGGGCTGAGCCCCTGAAGCCAGGCCTTGCGGGCGTGGATCGTCACGCGGCGCACCCCCGCGGCGGCGACCTTTTGCAGGAAATCAGGCAGGATGACCTCGGGCTCCTGCTCGTCCACGCCGATGCGGCACTTCACCGTGACCTCGCGCCCTTGGGCGTGGATCATCTCGGCCACGCATTCGGCCACGAGGTCAGGGTGGCGCATGAGAACCGCTCCGAAGGTGCCCGACTGCACACGATCGGACGGGCAGCCGCAGTTGAGGTCGATCTGATCGTAGCCTTCTTCGGCGCCGATCCTTGCCGCCGCGGCCAGCTCTTGCGGGTCCGAGCCGCCGAGTTGCAGCGCCACCGGGTGTTCGGTGTCGTCGAAGGTGACGAGATGCCGCGCCCCGCCCCGCACGAGTGCGGGGGCAGTCACCATCTCGGTATAGAGCAGCGCGTGGCGCGACATCTTGCGATGGAAGACGCGGCAGTGCCGGTCGGTCCAATCCATCATCGGCGCAACGGACAGGCGGGCGGCTTCGGCCATCGGTTTTCCACTGGCAGTCATCTCGGGCACGCTTTGCCTCCGGGTCTCATGCGAGCGGTGTTGCTACAGCGCGGTCGTCCGTTTGGAAAGCCCGGCGCGGAGGCGCGGGTCGGACCGAGGTGCGGTGTTTCGTCCAATCTCCAGTATCGGCGGTTCACAACTACGAGATGATCTGACATCATGCTGAAGAAGCTGCGTTCAGGGGGAAAAATGATTGCCAATCTGACCGTGGGTGAGCGCCAGTCTGCGCTCGTCTTGCTTGGCATCGGGGGGCTGATCGGCCTTGCGATGGCCGTCGCCGGCGCGGGTGAGGCCTTCGGGGTTCACGGCTTCATCGTCATTATCTTCTGCGCGATCCTGTTTTTCCGGGTGCTGTCGCACCTGGACGATCCGCAGCCCTCCCGCGACGTCTACCGCAGCTATTACGACGACCCGATCAAGGTCGGGATCATCCTGGCGATGGTCTGGGCGATCATCGGCATGTTCTTCGGCCTGTGGGTCGCCTACCTGCTGGCCTGGCCCGACATGACGATCGACGCGCCCTGGGCGAGCTTCGGTCGGTTGCGCCCCGCGCACACGACGGGCGTCATCTTCGGCTTCGGCGGCACGGCCCTCATCGCCACGTCGTTCCATGTCATGCAGCGCACCAGCCGGGCACGGCTGGCGGGGCAGTTCAGCCCGTGGTTCGTGCTGTTTGGCTACCAGCTTTTCGTGATCCTGGCGGTCTCGGGCTACTTGATGGGCATCAACCAGTCCAAGGAATACGCCGAGGCCGAGTGGTATGCGGATTTCTGGCTGGTCATCGTCTGGGTGACGTATTTCGTCCTTTACCTGCGCACGCTCGCGCGCCGGAACGAGCCGCATATCTACGTCGCCAACTGGTACTACATGGCCTTCATCCTGATCGTGGCCATCCTGCACATCTTCAACAACATCGCGCTGCCGGTGTCGTGGGCGGGGTCGCGCAGCTACATCGTCTGGTCAGGCGTGCAGGACGCGATGATGCAGTGGTGGTACGGGCACAACGCGGTGGCGTTCTTCCTGACCGCGGGCTTTCTGGGGATGCTCTACTACTACCTCCCGAAGCGCGCCGAGCGTCCGATCTATTCCTACCGCCTGTCGATCCTGTCCTTCTGGGGCATCGTGTTCTTCTACGTCTGGGCCGGTTCTCACCACCTGCACTACACCGCGCTGCCGCACTGGGTGCAGACGCTGGGGATGACGTTCTCGGTGATGCTGCTGGTGCCGTCCTGGGCGACGGCGGCGAACGCGCTGCTGACGCTGAACGGCGCGTGGCACAAGGTGCGCGACGACGCCACGCTGCGGTTCATGATGGTGGCCGCGATCTTCTACGGCCTGACCACGTTCGAGGGATCGCTCCTCGCCATCCGCGGGGTCAACGCGCTGTCGCACTACACCGACTGGACGGTGGCCCACGTCCATGCAGGGGCGCTGGGCTGGAACGCGATCCTGATCTTCGGGGTGGTCTACGCGGCGGTTCCGGTGATCTGGCGACGCGAGCGGATGTGGTCGAACAAGCTGATCGAGTGGCACTTCTGGCTCGCGATCCTCGGGACAGTGATCTACGTCCTGGCGATGTGGAACTCGGGCATCCTGCAGGGCCTGATGTGGCGGACCTATACCGACGCCGGCACGCTGCAGTACCCGTTCATCGCCACGGTTCTCGCGATGAACCCCTACTACGTGGCGCGGGCGGTCGGCGGGACGATGTTCTTCGCCGGAACGCTGCTCGGCTGTTTCAACATCTGGATGACGATCCGGCAGGCCCCGAGCGCGGCCGTGGTTCGGGATCACCCCGTCTCGCCGCGCGGCGAGGTGGACGACCACGGCCTTCCGGCGGAGTAAGACGATGCTGAAGTCCCTTCTGGCCCCGTTCCGCAAGTTCTTCCACGGGCTCTTTGCCGCGCAATACCGGCTGGAGCGTTACTCGCTCGGGCTGGCGGGGGCGATCATCGTCGCCGGCAGCATCGGCGGCGCGGTCGAGATCGCGCCGCTCTTCACCATCGACGAGACGGTCGAGGACGTGCCCGACATGCGCGTCTACACTCCACTGGAACAGGTGGGCCGCGACCTCTACATCCGCGAGGGCTGCTACACCTGCCACAGCCAGATGATCCGCACGCTGAAGGACGAGGTCGACCGCTACGGCCCCTATTCGCGGGCGGTCGAGTCCAAGTACGACCACCCGCACCTCTGGGGCTCGAAGCGAACGGGCCCCGATCTTGCGCGGATCGGGGGCAAGTATTCCGACGCGTGGCACGTGGCGCACCTGTATTATCCGCGCGACGTGGTGCCGGATTCTGTCATGCCCGCCTATCGCTGGCTGTCGCGGCGGAACGCGAACATCACCGATCTTCCCGAGCGGCTGAGGGCGCTGCAGCGTGTCGGCGTCCCCTATACCGACGAGATGATCGAGAACTCGGTCAGCGACGCGCTGGCGCAGGCGATGCCCGACGGGCCGCGGGTCAGCGGCCTGATCGAGCGCTATGGCGAAGAGACCACGATCCGGAACTTCGACGGCCTCTCGGGCGCTCCTACCGAGATGGACGCGATGGTCGCCTATCTTCAGGTCCTGGGGCAGCTCGTCGACATCACCGACATCGCCCAGACACTCGAGGAGGAATGACATCATGGAGATCAGTCACGATACCCTTGTCGCCTTCGCCAAGACCTTCGGTCTGTTCTACCTGATCGCGATGTTCCTGGTCGCCCTGCTCTACGCCTTCTGGCCGTCGAACGGAAAGCGATTCAAACGCGCGGCCGACAGTGTGCTCGATGACGAGGATGGCCCATGTCGGTAGAGGACGAACGCGACCCGCTGACCGGGCACCAGACGACCGGGCACAACTGGAACGGCATCAAGGAGCTGAACACCCGCGTGCCGCGCGCGGTCTGGTGGGCGATCGGCATCACCCATGTCTGGGCGCTGATCATGTGGATCCTGCTGCCGACATGGCCGCTGGTCACGACCTACACCAAGGGCCTGCTTGGGGTGAACCAGAGGGAGCTGGTCCAGGGAGAGCTTGCAGCCGGCGAACGGTACCGCGAGCACTGGGAGGCGCACATGTCGGTCGCCACGCTCGACGAAATCCGGTCCGAGCAGGCGCTGATGGACGTCGTCACGGCCAGCGCGCCGACCCTCTGGGGCGACAATTGCGCAGCGTGTCACGGGCTCGAAGGGATCGGCGGTCCGGGCTTTCCGAGCCTGATCGACGATGCATGGCTCTGGGGCGGCAGCGACGAGGCGGTGCTGGAATCCATCCGGGTGGGCATCAACACCGCGCATCCCGAGACGCGGATCTCGGAGATGCTGGCCTTTGGCGAGATGGGCATCCTGTCGCGCGACCAGATCCGGGCCGTGGCCGCCTATGTGCGCTCGCTTTCCGGCCTGGGCGAGCCCGAGCCTGCCGTGCTCGAGGAAGGTGCGACGATCTTTGCCGAGAACTGCACGAGCTGCCACGGAGAGGACGCGACCGGCCTGAACGAGATCGGGGCGCCGAACCTCACCGATGCGTTCTGGATCTATGGCGGCGACCCGCAATCGGTGTTCCGGTCCATCCACGACGGCCGGCGCGGGTGGATGCCGGCATGGGAAGGGCGGTTGAGCGAGGCGCAGAGCAAGATCCTGGCGATCTACCTGCTCGACTACCTGCCCGAGGCGGAATGAGCGGGCAGGCCAACGCCCCTTGGCGCCTCGGGTCGCGCTGGTTCTGGATCGCCGTGGCGGTCGGCATCGGGTTGGTCGTCATCGCGGCCAACGTTCATCTCGTCTACGTCTCGGTGACATCGCAGCCTGCCTGCGTCCCGCACCTGGAAGCTCCCGACCACGGCGGCACGACCTACCGCGCCGCCAAGTCGGCCTGTTGAGGGAGAAGACCATGGACACGCATTCGGCAATCCCGAAAGTCGTCCCGCCCCTGCCGCGCCCCAATCCCAAGGCGCGAGACCTGCCGAAGCGGACGGCCCTTGGCTGGCTGAAGGCAGGTTGGGACGACTTCCGTACAAATCCGGTGCCGAGCCTGTGCTACGGGCTGGCGGTCTTCGCCATCTCGGCCTTCGTCGTATGGGGGATGTTCCGGTTCGAGGTGGACTACTTCTTCCTGCCGGCGCTGAGCGGGTTCATGGTCCTCGGGCCCCTGATCGCGACCGGCCTTTATGAAAAGAGTCGCCGGCTGGAGGAAGGCAAGCGGACCCATCTCGGCGGTATGCTCTTCGTCAGGCCGGCGTCGACCTACCAGGCGGTGTTCCTCGGGTTGCTCCTGCTGTTCCTGTTCATGCTCTGGCAGCGCGCCGCGTTCCTGCTTTACGCGCTGCACATGGGCGTGCGCCCCTTCCCTGGCTTCGACGAGATCCTGCCGTTGATCTTCACGACCTGGATCGGCTGGTCGCTGCTGATCACGGGCACCGTCATCGGCGGCCTCTTTGCCGCGTTCGGCTTCGCGATCAGTGTCTTCGCCATGCCCATGATGCTCGAAGAGCGCACGGACGCGCTGACGGCGATGGGGATCAGCATGACGCTGGTCTGGAACAACCTCAGCGTCATGCTGATCTGGGCCGCAATCGTGGTCGGCCTCTTCGTGGTGTCGCTGCTGACCGGGCTTCTGGGGTTCATCGTGATCTTCCCGGTGCTCGGCCACGCGACGTGGCATGCCTATCGCGACATCCGCGTCAGCCGCGGCGAACGCGTCTTCTTCAGCCCCGAATAAGACCTAGTCCGGGGCCTCTTCCGTCGCGTCGCGGGATGGAAGAGGCCGGTCCTCTTCGTCCAGCAGCACGCGTTCGGCCGAGCCGCTGAGGTCCTCGTACTGGCCGCTGCGCATGCTCCACAAGAATGCGACGAGGCCGATCAGACCAAGCCCGATGCTGGTCGGGATCAAGAGGGCGAGGATGCTCATGCGTAGCCCTCTTGCGCTGCGGGATTGCCGGGGGTGGTCAGGGTCCGACGCCCGGGCCGGATCGAGTTGGCGACCACGACGATCGACGAGCCCGACATGGCGAGTGCCGCGACGAGCGGCGTGACGAAACCCGCGACGGCCAGCGGGATGACGATGCAGTTATAGGCGATGGCGATGCCGAAATTCTGCCGCACCTGCCGCGCGGCTCGGCGGGCAGTGCCGTAGGCGGTGGTGACCGCGGCAAACCCTTCGCGGGTGAGGACGAAAGCCGCCGCCATCCGCCCGGCATCCGAGGCCGATCCCGGCGCCATCGACACATGGGCCGCTGCAAGCGCCGCGGCATCGTTCAGCCCATCGCCCACCATGAGCACGCGCCGCCCCTCGGCCCGCAGCGCCTCGAGATGGGCGATCTTCTGGGCCGGGGTCGCGCCGTGGCGCACGGCATCGAAGTGGAGATTGCGCACGATGGCCTCGACCGCTTCGGGGCCGTCGCCGGATAGAAGCTCGACCCGCATCCCGGCTGCCTGAAAGGCCGCGACGGCATCGGCCGCTCCCTCGCGCAGCGTTTCGGAGACGGTGAAGGTCGAGAGGGGGCCGCCCTCCAGCGCGAAGGCAGGTCCGCTGGCGTCTGCGTGTCCGCCGGTCGCGATCTCCATCACCCAGGCGTGCCGCCCGAGTCGCGCGCGCCGGCCCGCGACGACCGCTTCGATGCCGCAGCCCGGCGTCTCGCGCAGGTGATCGACCGGCGCGGGTGGCCCCCCGATGTAAGCCGCGATCGCGCGCGAGGCCGGGTGCAGCGACCGCGCCGCAAGGGCCGCGGCAACCGCGCGATCCTCGGCCGCGTCGGGGCCGCCGCCGGTGACGACGGGCGTGCCGGTCGTGACGGTCCCG
Organism: Palleronia sp.; assembly: GCF_042089775.1. Classification (NCBI taxonomy): domain Bacteria; kingdom Pseudomonadati; phylum Pseudomonadota; class Alphaproteobacteria; order Rhodobacterales; family Roseobacteraceae; genus Palleronia; species Palleronia sp. The sequence goes on along the minus strand of NZ_JBELKF010000034.1, from coordinate 18,704 downwards.
GTCTTGTCGAAGACGGCGCAGTCGATGGTCGCCAACCGCTCCAGCGCAGAGCCGTCCTTCATCATGATCCCCTCGCGGAACAGGCGCCCAGCCGCGGACACGTGCACCACGGGAACGGCAAGGCCAAGGGCGCAGGGACAGGTGATGATAAGGACGGAAATCGCCGTGAAGAGCGAGGGATACCACGCGCCGGTCGCAATGACCCAGCCGGCGAAGGTCAGCGCGGCAAGAAGGTGAACCACCGGCGCGTAAAGCCGCGCTGCCCTGTCGGCAATCCGCACATAGGCGCCGCGCCCCTGTTCGGCGGCGGCAAGCATGCGCGAGATCTCGGCCAGGAACGACGTCTCAGCCGGGCGCAGAACGCGCATCCGGATCGCACCGGTGAGGTTGAGGATGCCCGCTTCGATCGCGACGCCGGGGCCTGCGGACGCCGGCGCATGCTCGCCCGTCACCAGCGAGCGGTCAAGGTCGGTCGCGCCGTCGAGGATGCAGCCGTCGACGGGAATGCGCTCCCCCGGCGCGATCTGAAGCACCATGTCGGGCCGGATGTCGTCGAGGCCAAGATAGGCCGTGGACCCGTCCGGCAGCTCGCGCATTGCGCCGCGCGCGGCCAGGCGTGCGAGGCTGGTGACGGCGCTGCGGGCCTTCGCGCGCATGAGCTGGTCGAGGTAGCGCCCGACGAGCAGGAAGAAAAGCAGCACGACGGCCGCGTCGAAATAGACGTGGGGCCCCTGCATGGCTGTCTCGAAAAGGCTGATCGCGGTCGCAAGAAGCACCGCGAGCGAAATCGGGACGTCCATGTTCAGGCGCCCTCCCCTGAGCGCCGTCAGCGCCGAAGCGAAGAACGGACGGCCCGCGTATGCGACGACCGGCAGCGCGATGAGGGCCGAGATCATGTGGAAGACATCGCGCGACGCACCCTCGGCGCCCGACCAGACCGAAACCGACAGGAGCATGATGTTGGTCGCGCCGAAGCCCGCGACGGCAAGGCAGCGCAACAGGCCCGAGGCGGCGTCATCGGCCTTGCTGTCCTCGGGCGCGGCTAGGTCGATCAGCGTGGCAGGATAGCCCTTGGCCTGGAGCCGCTGCATCGCGGGCCGGGGGTCCGTCTCGGGGCTGCGCAGGATGAGGGCGACCTGCCGAAGGGTCAGGTTCGCGCGCGCGGCGACGACACCTTCGCAGTCCGAGAGCGCCCGTTCGACCGCACCGATGCATTTCCCGCAGCTGATGTCGGGGACCGACAGGCGACAGTGCCCGTGCCCGTCGTCACCCTTTCGCACCCGTCCAAGACGTTCGGCGCGTCGGAATTCCCCGGGCATGGCCCCCTCGGCAGAGGCGGCGGTGTCGCAACAACTCACGGGATCGCAGCTCCTGATGATCTCAAAGCCGGAACATGCCGAAGCCTACACCCATTCCGCCGGGCTTTGAAGTCGAGCGGATCAGTCGTACATCTCGGCCAGATCGACGGTGGAGCGCTGCCCCAGATCCTCGAGATGCGCGTCGAGGAACCTGTCGGCGGCGGCGCGGCCGGCCTTGAACAGGCGGTCAATGAGGATCGCCGAGGGGATCAGCTTGGTCGCCACCGACAGGTCCCGCATGAGACCGTCATCGGCGATCATGTGGACAAAGACGTATTTCATCGCGCCTTCTGGCACCCGCCCCTCTTCGATGAGCCTCTGGACGAAGCGGATGGCGCGCAGGTCCCGCAGGAGCGAGCTGTTAAAGGATATCTCGTTGATCCGGTTGTGGATTTCGTGGGCGGTATAGGGCAGGTCGTCGCGCACCAGCGGGTTGATGTTCACGATCACCACGTCGGCGGGCAGCGCCGCGTCGTAGAACGGAAAGAGCGCCGGGTTGCCGGTGTAGCCGCCATCCCAGTATGCCTCGCCGTCGATCTCGACCGCCTGGAACAGCGACGGCAGGCAGGCCGAGGCCAGGAGGGCTTCGGGCGAAAGCTCGCTGCCAGAAAAGACGCGGATCTTGCCGGTGCGGACATTCGTGGCGCAGACGTGGAATTCCGGTCCGACCTGAGACGAAACGTCGTCGAAGCGCATGTCCGACACAATCGGGGCGAGCGGGTTGCGGTAGAACGGCCCGAGCGCATAGGGCGAGGTCGCCTGCCCCAGGATGTCGCTGACGGTGTAGAGCGTCGAATACTCGATCGCCCTGGAAATCGCTTCGGTTGCCGGCGCGATCGGCGACAGCCAGGTCCCCAGCCTCAGGTCCCGCACCCCCAGGATGCGTGACCAGAGCCACGAGAGATTTTCGCGCGCCGCATCGGGTCCGCCACGGGCGAGGCCGGCCTTCAGGGCGGCACCGTTCAGCGCACCGGCCGAGGTCCCGGAGATGGCGGCGATCTCGACCCTGTCGGATTCGAGGATTCGGTCGAGCACGCCCCAGGTGAAGGCTCCGTGTGCGCCCCCACCCTGCAACGCAATGTTGATCCGCTTGAGATTCGTCATCCGCCTGCATCCCCGGTGGCCGAGTTCCCGCGATCGAGCCCGTCAGGTCGTCACGTCCGCTGCTCGTGCCGCCCGGTCAGCGCGCCGTCCAGCCGCCATCGACCGAGATCGTCGTGCCGGTGATCTGCGCCGCCGCGTCCGAGCAC
>NZ_JBELKF010000034.1:0-16086 GCF_042089775.1 Palleronia sp. | reverse complement strand
GGAAGGTGGCGACGCCGCCGATCTGCTCGACCGTGGCAAACTCCTTGGAAGGCTGACGTTCGAGGATGACCTCCTTGATCGCCGTCTCGCGGTCCATGTCGTATTTCGTCATCGTGTCCGGGATCTGATCCTCGACCAGCGGCGTCATCACGTAGCCGGGGCAGATGGCGTTGGCGGTGACCGGGTCCCGCGCGGTTTCGAGCGCGATCACCTTGGTCAGCCCCACCACACCGTGCTTGGCCGCGACATAGGCCGACTTGTAGGGCGACGCCCTCAGCCCATGCGCCGAGGCCAGATTGATGACACGTCCCCAGCCCTGCTCGCGCATCATCGGCACCGCTACGGCGGCCGTGTGGAAGGCCGAGGAAAGCATGATGGCGATGATCGCATCCCACTTTTCGGTCGGGAAATCCTCGATCCCGGCGACGTGCTGTATGCCGGCGTTGTTCATGAGGATGTCGCATCGCCCGGCATCCTCGATCAGCTTGCGCGCCTCTGTGCCCTTCGACAGGTCCGCGCGGATGTAGCGCGCCTTGACCCCGAATTCTTCGCCGATGGCGTCGGCCAGCTTGTGATCCTCGTCCCGGTCGGTGAACGAGTTGAGCACGACGTCGGCGCCGCCGCGCGCCAGCTCGCGCACCACGCCAAGCCCGATGCCCGAGTTCGATCCGGTGACGACCGCTGTCTTGCCCTTCAGATCCATGAGTGCGCTCCTTCGCATGTGGCCGCGCGGGCCGGCCTGCGGCCGCCGCGGGATGTCGGCGTGGAAGATAGCCCTCGCGCAGTCGTGATCCATCGCAGATGAGGGGTTGAGTGCGCCGCCAGGATCGCCGATGCCCATGCCTCGATTCGCGGGCAAAAAAAAACGCCCGCACAAGGCGGGCGTTAAGTCATTGAGGCAGGTTTCATACAGGCAAGAAACCTATCGAGCAGTGCCTTCTATATACGCCGATTCCCCGGGAACGCAAAGGAAAAGCTATATCTCGGGGATTTAGTCCAATAAGTTGATCCTCGATCCTACCTTTCAGGAGCGCTATCAGCCATGATCCCGACCGTAGTTTCCGCCCGTCGCGCCGGCCGTTCGGCAGCGCTGGCCATCGCTCTTCTTGGCAGCGCCGCAATCGCCGAGCCGCAGCACGGCGTGGCGATGTTCGGGGAGCCCGCCCTGCCCGCCGATTTCGAGCATCTGCCATACGCCAATCCGGATGCGCCGCAGGGCGGTCGGCTGGTGACGGGCGAAGTCGGCACGTTCGATTCGCTCAACCCCATGATCTTGAAGGGGAATCCGCCCTGGCAGCTGCGCTCGCTCGCCTACGAGTCGTTGATGGGGCGGTCCTACGACGAGCCCTTCACGCTCTACGGCCTCCTGGCCGAGTCCATCGACGTGGCCGAGGACGGCAGCTGGGTCGAGTTCACCCTGCGCCCCGAGGCCAGATTCTCGGACGGGACACCGGTGACGGTCGAGGACGTCCTGTGGAGCTACGAGACCCTGGGGACCGAGGGCAACCCGCGCTATCGCGGCGCGTGGCAAAAAGTCGCGGATGCCCGTGCGGTGGACGACCGCACGGTCCGGTTTGAATTCAACGTGAACGACCGTGAACTGGCGCTCATCATGGGGATGCGTCCGATCCTGAAGAAGGCGCAGTGGGAAGGCAAGGAGTTTGGCGAATCAGGCCTCGACACCATCCCGATCACGACCGCGCCCTACGTGATCTCGGGCTACGAGCCCGGCCGCTACGTGACCCTGACGCGCGACCCCGACTACTGGGGCAACGACCTGCCCTTCATGGCGGGGCAGGCCAACCTCGGTGAGATCCGGATGGAGTTCTACGGCGACCAGGCAGTCATGTTCGAGGCGTTCAAGTCCGGCGCGCTGTCGATCAACCGCGAGACCGACGCGCAGCGGTGGGAGTCGCAATATGCCTTCCCGCGCGTGCAATCGGGCGAGGTGGTCAAGTCCGACATCCCGCACGAGCGGCCGTCGGGGATCACCGGCTTCGTGATGAACACGCGCGAGGCGCCCTTCGACGACTGGCGCGTGCGCGAGGCACTGATCCAGGCGTTCAACTTCGAATTCGTGAACCAGGTGCTGAACGGCGGCACCCTGCCCCGCATCGAGTCGTACTTCTCGAACTCCCAGCTTGGAATGGATCACGGCCCGGCCGAGGGGCGCGTGGCTGAACTGCTGGCCCAGTACGAGGACGACCTGCTTCCCGGCGCGATGGAAGGCTATTCCCTTCCCGAAAGCGATGGGTCCGAGCGCAACCGCGCCAACACCCGCGCGGCGCTGGCGCTGCTGCAAGAGGCGGGCTGGACCATCGGCGACGGCGGCGCCCTGCGCAACGAAGCGGGCGAGCCGTTCAAGCTTGATATCCTGCTGAGCCAGGGCGGCTACGAGCCGCAGGTCGCACAGCGCACCGCCGACCTTTACACGGCGGCGCTTCAGCGGCTGGGCATCACGCCCACGATCACGCTGGTCGACCAGGCGCAATTCACCGAACGCACCACCCGCTTCGATTTCGACATGGCCTGGTACACCCGTGGCATGAGCCTCAGCCCCGGCAACGAGCAGTACCTCTACTGGGGCAAGGATGCGGCCGACCAGGAAGGCAGCTGGAACTGGATGGGCGTGAAATCCGACGCCATCGACGGGCTGATCAACGAGATGCTGACCTCGGAGTCCCGCGAGGACTACATCGCGGCGGTCAAGGCGCTCGACCGGGTGCTGACGACAGGCCGCTACGTGGTCCCGGTGTGGTACAACCCCGTTTCGCACGTGGCGCACGACAAGAACCTGCACTACCCCGAGAGCCTGCCGATCTACGGCGACTGGCTTGGCTTTCTTCCGGAGGTCTGGTGGTATGAGGAAGGCTGAGTTTGCCCTTATCTGCGGCCTTATGGCCTTGGGCGGGTGTTCGGTCGCGAAGGTGCCGGTCAAAGCGGCGGGCACCGTTGCGGGGGCATCGATGCATGCGGCCGGCAGCGCGGTGATGATCGTCACGCGCGACCGTCACGACCTGCCGTAAAGCGGAACCGCCCCGTCCGCGCCGCATTGGCCTCACGACGCATAAAGGAGGACACCGATGCAGTGGACCGCCATCCAGAGGAACTGGCCCGCCTTCACCGAAGCGCTGATGCAGCGTTTCCCCGAAACTGAAGAGAACGATCTTCTGGACCTCGAAGGGGACCGCGCCGCGCTGGTGCGCTACGTGGGCGAGCGCCAGGACCTGTCCGCGGCCGAAGCCGAGCGGCAGGTGAAGGAGTGGGAGCAAGGCGCCGTGCCCGCCGATGTTGCCATGGACGACACCCGTGACGGCGAAAACATCCAGGCCGCGGCCGCACATATCGGCGTGGGCGAGGACGTCTATGCCGACGACCGGAACTTCGGCGATGACGACAAGGTGGATCGGCCGATCGGGCGCGACACGTCCACCTGATCTTTCGCCTTACCGAGGGACACGAGGCGCGGACCGATCGGTTCGCGCCTTCTCGTTTCGATCAGAGCGGCGCTCTCAGGTGACTCACTTCGGACGGCGTGCGACTGCTCCGCTTGCGACCCCGCACTGGCCGGGTAAAAGCGGCAGAGCGACACCGCCCGGCGCGAGACGCTGCCGCGGACCCCGACCCGAAACCTGCGACGTCCCGCGCGAGGAGGCTGCATGAAGCTCGACATCCTGGCCGACCCGATCTGCCCGTGGTGCTATATCGGCAAGGCGAACCTGGACCGCGCGCTGTCACGGCGGCCGGACCATCCGTTCATCATCGAATGGCACCCCTTCCAGCTGAACTACGACATGCCGCCCGAAGGGATCGACCGGCAGACTTACATGGAAGCGAAGTTCGGGGGTCGCGAGGGCGCGCTGGCGGCATACACGCCGGTGGCGGAAGCCGCCGAAGCCGCGGGCCTCGACATCGCGTGGGAGAAGATGACCCGCGTACCGAACACCCTGTCCGCGCACTGCCTGATTCACTGGGCGGGGCTTGAAGGGCGGCAGACGGCAGCCGTATCGGCGCTGTTCGAGTCCTATTTCAAGCGCGGCGAAGATATCGGCGAGCCCGAGGTTCTGGTCGAGATAGCTGACCGGATCGAGATGGACCGCGACATGGTCGCGCGCCTGCTCGCCTCGGGTGCGGACCGCGACGAGGTCGCCGCGCGCGACGCCCATGCGCGCAAGCGCGGCGTCACTGGCGTCCCGACCTTCATCGTGGGCGAACGCCAAGCGGTGCCCGGCGCGCAGCCGCCCGAGCTGTGGGACCGGGTGCTGGACGAAGTGATCGGCACCTGACGATCAGCAGCGGGCGGAGCAGAGGCTTGCGAACGGGATGCCGTCATTATCCTCCGCACCGCGCGCCCTGTCGCCGCAGACGGTCAGCGCATGGCATGCCTCGGCGCAGGAGAGCATCTGGCCGCAGGTCTTGCGCGCGCATGTGGAGGCTTGGGCGGTCAGGAACGGCGCGACGGGCGTTTTCTCGACGCGCGGGAGCGGGTCGGACACGGCCGGCGTGGTGGCGAAGAGGAAGATGAGGACCCGCAGCATGAACGGATGCTACGGCCGCGCCGGGAAAACTGAATTCGATCTGGCGATGGATGTGACCAATCCGAACGGGCTGGTCACATCGGTTACTTTTCTGCCTCGGCCTTCTTCTCGCGCGGTTTTTCGGCCGCCTTGGCGTAGCGGGCAAGGTCTTGCGCGACGGCGAAGCTGCCCTTGATCTTCTCGCTGTCCTTCGACCAGTCGCGCCGAATGACGATCTTGTTGTCCTTCACCTTCGCAAGGCCATCCTGGTCCTTGATGAACGACACCAGCCCCTCGGGCGAGGCGAACTTGTCGTTGTGGAACTGGACGGTCACGCCCTTCGGCCCCGCGTCAAGCTTGGCTATCCCGGCCCGTTTGCATTCGGCTTTGATGCGCACCACCAGAAGCAGGGTGTTCACTTCCTTCGGCAGCTTTCCGAAGCGGTCGATCAGCTCGGCCGCGAAGCCTTCGAGTTCGACCTTCGTGGTCAGGTCCGACAGGCGGCGGTAGAGGCCGAGGCGCACGTCGAGGTCGGGCACGTAATCGTCGGGGATGAGCACCGGGACGCCCATGTTGATCTGCGGCGACCAGTCGCTGTCGCCCAGGTCGATGACTCCTTCGAGCTCGCCCGATTTCAGCTTGGCGATCGTCTCTTCCAGCATCGACTGGTAAAGCTCGTAGCCGACTTCCTTGATCTGGCCGGACTGCTCTTCGCCCACGAGGTTGCCCGCCCCGCGGATATCGAGGTCCTGGCTGGCCAGGTTGAAGCCTGCCCCGAGGGTATCCAGCGACCCCAGAACGCGCAGGCGCTTTTCGGCGGTGGCGGTCAGCTTCCCGCGCGGCTTGGTGGTCAGGTAGGCATAGGCGCGGGTCTTGGCGCGCCCGACGCGGCCGCGGATCTGGTAGAGCTGCGCAAGGCCGAACATGTCCGCGCGCCAGACGATCATCGTGTTCGCTGTCGGGATATCGAGGCCCGATTCTACGATCGAGGTCGCCAGTAGCACGTCGTACTTGCCGTCGTAGAAGGCGTTCATCCGGTCGTCGAGCTCGCCCGCCGCCATCTGGCCGGTGGCGGTGACGTACTTGATCTCGGGGACCTCGGTCTTCAGGAATTCTTCGAGCTCGGGCAGGTCCTTGATCCGCGGGGCTACGATGAAGGACTGGCCGCCGCGATAGAACTCGCGCAGCAGCGCCTCGCGCACCGTGATCGCGTCGAATTCCGAGACATAAGTGCGGATCGCCAGGCGGTCGACGGGGGGCGTGCCGATGATCGACAGGTCCCGCACGCCCGTCAGCGACAGTTGCAGGGTGCGCGGGATCGGCGTCGCGGTCAGGGTCAGGACGTGGACATCGGTGCGCAGGGACTTCAGCCGTTCCTTGTGGGAGACGCCGAAATGCTGCTCTTCGTCGATGACCAGCAGGCCCAGGTTCTTGAACTTGACGCTTTTGGCCAGCAGCGCGTGGGTGCCGATGACGATGTCGCAGGTGCCGTCGGCGATGCGCTCACGCGCCAGCTTGGCGTTCCTGTCCGAAACGAAGCGCGAGAGCTGCCGCACCTCGACCGGGAAGCCACGGAAGCGTTCGGCGAAGGACTTGTAGTGCTGGCGCGCCAGCAGCGTCGTGGGGGCGATGACGGCGACCTGTACGCCGGACATGGCGGCGATGAAGGCAGCCCGCATGGCAACCTCGGTCTTGCCGAAGCCCACGTCGCCGACGATGAGGCGGTCCATCGGGACGCCGCGCTCGAGGTCGCCCATCACGTCCTCGATGGCCTTCAGCTGATCCTCGGTTTCCTCGTAGGGGAAGCGGGCGCTGAAATCCTCCCACGCGTTCTCAGGGGGCTCGAGGATCGGAGCGCTGCGGACCAGACGTTCGGCGGCGATCCGGATGAGGCGATCCGCGATCTCGCGGATCCGCTCCTTCATGCGGGCCTTCTTGGCCTGCCATGCGCCGCCGCCCAGCTTGTCGAGGATGCCTTCCTCGTGGCCGTAGCGGCTGAGCAGTTCGATGTTCTCGACCGGCAGGTACAGCCTGTCGCCGCCCTGATATTCCAGCAGCGCGCATTCGTGTGGCGAGCCTGCGGCGGTGACGACCTCTAGGCCCTGGAACCGCCCGACCCCGTGATCCACGTGGACCACCAGGTCACCGATACTGAGGGACTGCGCGTCGCTCAGGAAGTTCTCGGCGCGGCGCTTCTTCGGACCCTTCCGGACAAGGCGGTCGCCCAGCACGTCCTGTTCCGAGATGACGGTCAGGCGGTCCTTGCCGTGGGGGCCTTCGAAGCCGTGTTCCAGCGACCAGACGGCAAGATAGAGTCCTCCCTTGCTGTCAGGCACGTCGCGGAAGTCGCGGATCTCGGTCGCGCCCTCAACGTCCTCGTCCTCCAGAAGGCCGCTCAGCCGCTCGCGCGCACCTTCCGAGTAGCTGGCGACGATCACCTGCCCCTCGCGGCGGCGCTTGGCGATGTGGTCGGCCAGCGCCCCGAAGAGGCTGACGCCTTCCTGCTGGCGCTCGGGCGAGAAGTTGCGCCCGATCCGCCCGCCCGCATCCGCCACGCCGGGACCGGAGGCCTGCGCGAGCGGGTGGAACTGGACGATCCGGCGGTCGGCGGTCGCGGCGTCCCATGCCTCGCCGGACAGGTACAACGTCTCGGGCGGCGCGGGCTTATAGACGGTGTCCACGCGCCCCTTCTTCTGCATCGCCTCGCGGCGGTTGTCGTACTGGTCCGCGATGGTCTCCCACCGGGCAAGCCGGGCGGGGGTGGACTGGTCGTCGAGCGTGACGGTCACGCCGGGCAGGTAATCGAACAGGGTTTCGAGCTTGTCGTGGAAGAAGCCAAGCCAATGCTCGGCCCCCTGATGCTTCTTGCCCGCGCTGACCGCCTCGTAGAGCGGGTCGTCGGTGCCGGCGGCGCCGAACTCAATCCGGTAGCTCTGACGGAAGCGCGTGATCGCGCCTTCGTCGAGGATGACCTCGGACACGGGGGCAAGCTCGACCTCGGACAGCTTCTCGGTGGTGCGCTGGTTCATCGGGTCGAACCGGCGTGCGCCGTCGAGCGTGTCGCCGAACAGGTCGAGGCGCACGGGACCCTCGTGGCCCGGCGGCCAGACGTCGATGATGCCGCCGCGGATGGCGTAGTCGCCGGGCTCCATCACCGTCGGCGCCTGGGTGAAGCCCATGCGGACGAGGAACATCCGCAGCCCCTCTTCGTCGATCCGGTTGCCGACGCGGGCGGTGAACGAGCTTTCGCGCACCGTTTCGCGCGGGGGGACCTTTTGGGTCGCGCCGTTGATCGTGGTCAGCAGCGCGAACCGCTTGGGCATCCCGTGGGTCAGCGCGGCCAGCGTGGCCATCCGCGCCGCCGAGATGTCGGCATTCGGCGAGACGCGGTCGAACGGCAGGCAGTCCCAGGCCGGGAACGTGAAGACCGGCAGGCCGGGGTCGTAGAACGCGAGCGCGGCCTGCATCGCGGCAAGTCGCTTGTCGTCGCGCGAGACATGGAGGACGGCACCGCTCTTGCCGATCTCGTCGAGAACGAGGCGGGCGTCGAACCCTTCGGGGGCGCCGCCGAGTGCAATTTTTTGGAGATCAGCCATGGCCCGGGTCAGGTAACGACGCGGCCGACGAAGTCAATGGCCCCCGAATGCCGTGGCTGGTCCGCCCATCGATGCGGCACGAAAGCACGACGTCCCACCGGATCGAAGGGAAAGACCGCCCAGCACTTCATCCGCACTTGACCGTTCGCACGGCGTAGGTGATGCGAGGCCATGCTGCGCCGCATCTATGACTGGACTCTGTCCTTATCCGCCCATCCGCAAGCCCTCTGGGCCCTTGCGGTCGTGTCATTTGTCGAAAGTTCGGTCTTTCCCATCCCGCCCGACGTGCTGATGATCCCGATGATCATCGCCGCGCCGCGGCGCGCGTGGCTGATCGCGGCAGTTGCGACGATCTCGTCCGTGCTTGGCGGCCTTGCGGGCTACTGGATCGGCTCGGCGCTGTTCGAACAGGTCGGCCAGCCGATCCTCGAGCTCTACGGCAAGGGCGACCGGTTCGACGAATTCAGCGACTGGTACAATCAGTTCGGCGCATGGGCGGTCCTGGTCGCTGGCGTGACACCCTTCCCGTTCAAGGTCATCACGATCCTGTCGGGCACCACCGGGCTGTCGCTGCCGATCTTCATCTTCGCGTCGATCGTCGCGCGAGGGATGCGCTTCTTCCTCGTCGCGGGGCTGCTGCGCGCCTTCGGGCCGCCGATCCGCGACTTCATCGAGCGTCGGCTCGGCCTCGTTTTCACGTTGTTTTGCGTGGCGCTGATCGGCGGTTTCGTGGTGATGCACTACCTATGACCTCACGTTCCCTCATGATCCTTGCCGCGGCGGGGTCCGCGGCCCTCCTTCTCGGCGCTTTCGTGTTCCAGGCGTTCGGATACGCACCCTGCAAGCTCTGCATCTGGCAACGCTGGCCGCACGGGCTGGCGATCATTGCCGGGGTCGTGGCCGTCTTCTATCCACGCGCGCTCACCGCGGCCGTTGGCGGCTTGGCGGCGCTGACGACCGCAGGTGTCGGCGTCTACCACAGCGGCGTCGAGCTTGGCTGGTGGCAGGGCCCGACCTCCTGCTCGGGCGGCGGCAGCCTGGTGGGCCTGACCGGCGCGGACATGCTGTCGACCGACACGCTGGACAAGGTCGTGATGTGCGACGAGGTCGCCTGGGCCTTCGCCGGCTTGTCGATGGCATCGTGGAACGCCGTCGCATCGTTCGCGCTGGCTTGTGTCTGGGCGGTCGCATTCGCCAAGGCCCTGCGCTGACGGCTTGCCGCGACCGCAAAGCGCCCCACCTGTCGCCCATGACAGAGATTACCTTGATCGGCGTCCCGCTGGATTGCGGACAGACGCGCCCCGGCTGCCTGATGGGTCCCGATGCCTATCGTGTCGCGGGCATTGCCCCCGCCCTGACCGACCTTGGCCACACGGTCGAGGACCTTGGCAACCTGGCACCCGGCCCCGCGCCAAGGATGCCGGGTCCCGCGCACCTGGTCAAACCGGGCGAAGTTGCCGCCTGGACCGATGCGCTGATCGAAGCGGGACGCGGTGTCACCGGAATGCCGGTCTTCATGGGTGGCGATCACGCGCTCGCCCTTGGCTCGGTGGCCGGGATGGCGGCGCGCGCGGCGGATCGGGGGCGGACGCTCTTTGTCCTATGGCTTGATGCGCATAGCGACTTCCACACGCCCTTGACCACGGAAAGCGGCAATCTCCACGGCACACCGGTCGCCTATTTCACAGGGCAGGACGGGTTCGAGGGCTTTCCGCCCCTGCCCGGCCCCCCGGTGCCGTTCCCCAACCTGTGCATGATGGGCCTGCGGTCGGTCGATCCGGGTGAGCGGGACCGTCTTGCCGCGACCGAAGCGCAGTTGCACGACATGCGGGCCATCGACGAAACAGGGTTCGCGGTGCCGCTGCGCGAGTTCCTCGCCAAGGTTGCCGAGACGGAGGACGCGGATCTGCATGTCTCTCTCGACGTGGATTTCCTCGATCCGGCCATCGCACCGGCCGTGGGCACGACCGTCCCGGGCGGCGCGACCTTCCGCGAGGCGCATCTGGTGATGGAGATGCTGTCGGAATCCGAACTTGTCACGTCGCTGGACCTGGTCGAGCTCAACCCCGCGCTGGACGAGCGTGGCCGGACGGCCCGCCTGATGGTCGAGCTGACGGCGTCGCTGATGGGCAAGCGGGTGTTCGACCGACCGACGCGGGGCTTCAGCTACGGCGTGGGCCGCTCGGGCGGGTGACCGCTGGACAGCCGGGCGCCACACCTAGATGCTGCGGGTGAATTGAGGAGGACCCCCATGCCCGCGCCCCGCGCTATCGCCTTCGATGTCATTGAGACGTTGTTCCCGCTCGGCCCGCTGCGGCCACTCTTTCCCCGGATAGGCCTGCAGGAAAGCGATCTGGAGCCCTTCTTCGCCAGCCTTCTGCGCGATGCCTTCGCCTTGGACACCTGCGGGATCTACAAGCCCTTCGCCGAGGTTGCGCGCGCGAGCCTCGAGCAGATGGGCATCGCTTCCGATGCGGCGGACACGATCTTCAACGGGTTTCCGAACCTCGCCGCACATCCCGACGTGAGGCCCGGCTTCGAGCGGCTGGCCGGCGAAGGGGTGCCGGTGATCGCGCTGACCAACGGCAATGCGGACGTGACCCGCACGCTCGTGGAGCGGAACGGACTGGCCGAACTGGTCTCGCGCGTGATCTCGATCGACGAGATCGGCGTCTGGAAGCCGCGAGCGCGCGTCTACACCTATGCAGCCGAGGCCGCAGGCGTGGCACCGTCGGACATGGCGCTGGTCGCCTGTCACCCGTGGGACTGCCAGGGCGCCATGAGCGCGGGACTGACGGCCGGCTTCGTCCGTCGGGGCCACGCCTATGGCAGCGCGATGAACGCGCCACAGGTCCGCGGCGACTCGCTTCCGGCCGTGGTCGACGAATTGCTCGCCCTGTGAGCAGGAGCGAGCGCCCCGTGATGGACATCCCCGCGCTGCGAGCCTTCCTGATCGAGGCGTTTCCACAGGTGGCGCAGGACTTCACGGTCGAAAGGGTGGACGACGCCGGCATCCGCGTGCGGATGAACGTGGGCGAGCGCCATCTGCGGCCGGGCGGCACCGTCTCGGGACCGTCGATCTTTGCCTTGGCGGATGTCGGGGTGTACCTGCTGATCCTGTCGCGCCTCGGACCGGTGGCCTTGGCCGTGACGACGAATTGCTCGATCGACTTCATGCGCAAGCCTGCGGCCGCGACCGACCTGGTCGCCGAGGCGCGACTGCTGAAACTTGGGCGCGTGCTCGCCGTCGGGGACGTGCTGATCCATTCCGAAGGGACGGAAGTGCCGGTGGCACGAGCCTCGCTAACCTATTCGATTCCGCCGCGTTAGCTCGGGGCGGCACGACGCGAGGAGTGGCCGGTGCCTTGACCTCAAATGACCGATCTGCTCAGGGTGCTCCGCTCATATCCTGGGCGCACTTCGTGACGCAGGGGATGGCTCATTGCCGCCCGGGGACTGGCGCCTGACATGACATTCGTCATCTTCATCAACGGCATCCTGCTTCTGGGGATGGGTGTGCTCATGGGCGTCAACGCCCTGATCTTTCCCCTCACGCGGTCCGTGTTCCTAGAAGCCGCCGTGCTGACGGTGGTGGCGGGGGCGTGCCTGTCGCTCAGCACGTCCAACCGGCGCGGCCGGCTGAACCGGCTGCACTCTTTCCTGTTGACCGGCACCACCTGGATCACCGCAGCCTCTGCCGGGGCGGTGCCGCTCTGGATCTGGGGCCTGTCCCCCACCGACGCCTTCTTCGAGGCGATGTCCGGGATCACCACGACCGGCTCGACGGTGATGGCCGGGCTGGACTCAACCGAACCGGGGATCCTTCTGTGGCGCGCCGTCCTGCAGTGGATCGGTGGAGTCGGCTTCATCGTCGCCGGCATCGCCCTTCTGCCCATCATGCGCATCGGCGGGATGCAGCTTTTCCAGACGGAAAGCTCGGAGAAGGGCGAGAAGGAGCTTGCCAGCGCCGCACGCTTTGCCTCGGCAACGATCTGGATCTACCTGGCGCTGACCGTGCTGTGCACCGTCGTCTACATCTCGGGCGGCATGACGCGGTTCGAGGCGATCGCCCACGCGCTGACGACCGTTTCGACCGGAGGGTACTCGACCTCGGACTCCTCGTTCGGGCTGTTCGACAGCGCCTACCTGCAATGGATGGGAACGCTGTTCATGCTCGCGGGGGCGCTTCCCTTCGCGTGGTATATCCGCGTGCTGAACGGCAAGACGGTGCGCAGCGAGCAGGTGCAGGCGCTGGCGATGACCCTGCTTGTCTTCATCCTCGCCCTCACCTTCTGGCGGGTCCTGACCGGCGGGACGCCGATCTTCGAGACCCTGCGCCTTGTCGCGTTCAACGTCGTCTCGGTGGTCACGACGACCGGATATGCCACGACGGATCACACGACCTGGGGACCGTTCGCTGTCGTGGCCTTCTTCTGCCTCACGGCGATGGGGGGATGCACCGGATCGACCGCGGGCGGGGCCAAGATGATGCGGTGGATCATCCTCATGCGCAGCATCAACGTACAGGTAAGGCGCATCCATGCGCCCCACGGGATCTTCCCGCTGCGATACGAGCGCAAGACGATCTCGCCGGACGTCATCAACGGGATCATGACGTTCTTCGTCTTCTATGCGGGCACGGTGCTGGGGCTTGCCGCGCTGCTCAGCTACTACGGACTGGACCTGGCGACGGCCGTCAGCGGCGCCCTGACCGCGGTCGCGAATGTCGGCCCCGGCGTGGGGTCCATCATCGGCCCCGCCGGCAACTTTGCGTCCCTGCCGGAGGGCGCAAAATGGATTCTCACGTTCGGCATGTATGTCGGGCGCCTTGAAATGCTGACCGTCTATGTGCTGCTGCTTCCGACGTTCTGGAAGGAAGTCACCTGAGCGGCCCCGGACCGTTCTCCCACCCCCGTTCCCTTGCCATCGCCCTCCGGAGAGGCACCTTGCGACCTCACGAAGGGACAAAGACATGAATGGATCCGCATGGCGCAAGGCTGGCTGAGCACGCTACGGGAACTCTATGAGGGCGAGAGCGAGCGCGCCAACCGGTTCCGCTACGGGCTGCTGTATTTCGACATCGGGACCATCATCTACGTCGTGGCGACGTCCTTCACGTCCCATGGCGGCATCATTCCCATCATCGACGTCGTCTTCGGGGTCGTCATCCTCGCCGACTTCTGTGCCCGCCTTGCGATCAGCGAAAGCAAGATGCGCTTTCTCGCAAGCCCGATCACGCTGGCTGATATACTCGCCATCGTGTCGTTCCTGATCGCTGTCGCAGGCGGCGGCGCCGGGTTCCTGCGGGTCCTGCGGACCCTGAGGCTGCTGCACACCTACCAGCTGCTCGATCGGCTGAGAGCGGACTTCCCCTTCTTTCGCGACAAGGAAGCCCTGCTGACGGCGTCGATCAACCTCGCGGTGTTCCTGTTCGTCATGACGGGGCTCATCTACGCGACGCAGCACCGCACGAATCCAGAAATCGCCAACTACGTCGACGCGCTTTATTTCACCGTGACCACGCTCACGACGACGGGCTACGGAGACGTCCTTCTCAAGGGCACCACCGGCCGGCTGATCTCGGTCGGGGTGATGATCATCGGCGTGACGTTGTTCCTGCGGCTCGCGCAGGTGATCTTTCGGCCCCAGAAGGTGCGCCAACCCTGCCCGGTCTGCGGCCTGACGCTTCACGACGCCGACGCAGTGCATTGCAAGCATTGCGGAACGACGATTCATATCGAGACGGAAGGCGGGTACTGAGGCCCTTGCCCACCCGCCGTCGTGGGCCATCTGCCGCGCTAAGCGCGACGACCGCTCGGCACGTCAGCGCCTTCAACCGGCTCCGCGGCTTCCGGCGATGTCGACGCTCACGCGGTCCCAAGCCGCTATTCGTGTCAGGAAGCGTATTTGGCGTCGCGCGCAGCCTTGAGGCGGGCAAAGTCGTCGCCGGCATGATAGCTCGACCGGGTCAGCGGCGTGGCCGAGACCATCAGGAAGCCCTTGCCCCAGGCCGCCTTCTCGTAGGCGGCGAATTCCTCGGGCGTGACATAGCGATCCACCGCGTGGTGGCGCGAGGTCGGCTGCAGGTATTGACCGATGGTGATGAAATCCACGTCGGCGGCCCGCATGTCGTCCATTACCTGGTGCACCGACTGGCGATCCTCGCCCAGCCCCACCATGATCCCGGACTTGGTGAACATGGTCGGGTCGAGCTCTTTCACGCGCTGCAACAGCCGGAGCGAATGGAAATAGCGGGCGCCCGGACGAACCGAGGGGTAGAGGCCGGGCACCGTCTCGAGGTTGTGGTTGAACACGTCGGGGCGCGCGGCAACGACCGTCTCGAGCGCTTCGGGTCCACAGCGCAGGAAGTCGGGCGTCAGGACCTCGATCGTGGTCCCGGGCGAGCGGTGGCGCGTCGCACGGATGGTCTGGGCGATGTGATCGGCGCCCCCGTCATCCACGTCATCTCGGTCGACGCTGGTGATGACCACGTGGTTCAGCCCCAACTTCTTCACCGCATCTGCGACGCGGCCGGGTTCGAACACGTCGAGAGCATCGGGACGGCCCGTCGCAACGTTGCAGAAGGTGCAGCCGCGGGTGCAGATCTCGCCCATGATCATCATGGTGGCGTGGCCCTGCGACCAGCATTCGCCCACGTTCGGACAACCGGCCTCTTCGCAGACTGTCGTCAGGTCGTGCGTCCGCATGATCTCGCGCGTGGCCTGGTAGCCCTCGCCGGACGGTGCCTTGACCCGGATCCAGTCCGGTTTCCGAAGGCGCGGCGTCTCGGGACGATGCGCCTTTTCCGGGTGTCGCTGGGCGGGAATCTTCAGATCGCGCGGCATGACGGCTCCTCCTCGCCCTCGGTGATAGGCAAGCGTGGCCCCGAAGTCCACGGAGACCCGCCATGCGCCGGAAGCAAGACTAGGAGATACCGTTCAAATCCCGAACTCGACGGTGATCGCATAGCCGGGGCCTTCGACGTCCCGCTCGATCTCGCCAGAGAGGCTTTCCACGGCGCTGTCGATGATCGCAAGGCCCAGACCCGCGCCGGGATTGCTCACGCCCACCCCGTCATCGCGACAGGTCAGGCGGAAGGTGCCGGGCTCGGTCTGGCGGCCGACGATCTCGATATGGCCCTCGCGGTCGTCGGGAAAGGCGTGCTTGAAGCTGTTAGTGGTGAACTCGTTGATCACGATGGCAAGGCTGCCGGCGTGCTGGGCCGATATATTAACGTCCGCGCAGTCAAGCGAGATGCTCACCCGCTCCGGCGCGGAGGCGCGGATCAGGTCCACGACCGAGGACAGGAAGCTCTGCAAACCGATCTTGCGGTCCGTCCCGGTGCGGTAAAGCTCGGAATTCAGCGCCGCCACCGTGTCGATCCGGCGCGACACCACCTCGAGCGCCTCGCTCGCCTCTGCCGATTCCACGCGGCGCGACTGCAGGCGGGTCAGCGAGGCGACCGATTGCAGCGAGTTCTTCACGCGGTGATCCACTTCGCGGCGCATCACATCGGCCCGCCGAAGCGCCCGGCGCAGTTCCAGCTGCGCCATGACTTGCCGCGACAGGACCCCCAGCATCGAGACCTGGTCTTCGGACAGGCTGCGGGGCTCACGGTCCATGACCGTGAGCGAGCCGAACACGCGCCCGTTCCCGGTCAGCAATGGCGCGCCTGCATAAAAGCCCACGCTCCCGTCCGTGCAGAGCGGCAGATTGGCAGTGCGCGGATCATTGCAGGTATCTTCGACCACCGTAACGCCGGCGCGCGATATCACCCTCATGCAGATCGTTTCTTCCAGGGGAAGCTCTTCGACATCCGTTCCTTCGCGCACGACGAACCACTGGCGCTGCTCGTCGAACAACGTGATGTTTCCCTTTTCGACCCCGCACATCCGCATCGCGAGCACCACGATCTCGCGTAGCGAGGTCAGGTCCGAGTCGCGGGACAGTCCGTAGGAGCGAAGGGTGGCACG
>NZ_JBELKF010000126.1:0-6813 GCF_042089775.1 Palleronia sp. | reverse complement strand
TACCCAGGTAGTTCAGCATCACGTAGGGATGGGCGTCGGTCACCGTGGGGTGCGCGAAGGCACCGGGCGCCTTGCCGGGGGTGACGGCGGCGTCGATCCAGCCCTTGTCGAAGAACGGCTCGGCGAGGTCGGCGAGCTTGGGCGAGAAATCGGCATAGGCGTCCATGACCATGCTGCGCGCCTCTGGCCAGGCGACGCGGCGCTCAGTCTCCATTGGCAGGGGGGCGTTACGATCCCAGACCTGCATCCGGTCGAGGCCGAGCCACTTGCGCTTCAGCTCGTAATACCGGTGCGAGAGGCGCGGATAGGCGCCGACGACGGCGTCGCGCAGCGCCTCGACCACCTCGGGCTCGACATCGTTGGACAGGTGACGGCCGGTCTGGGGCGTCGGCATCTTGCGCCAGCGATCCTCGACCTCCTTTTCCTTCGCCAGCGTGTTGTGGACGCGGGCAAAGGTCTTGAGGTTGGCCGAGAAGACGCGGCCCAGCTCGCGCGCGGCGGCCTCGCGGGTGGCGCGGTCCTGGTCGGTCAGGTGGTTCAGCGTGGCCTCGATCCCCTCGACCTCGCCGTTCACCTCGAATTCCAAGCCCGAGATCGTCTCGTCGAAGAGCTTGTTCCAAGCGGTCGCGCCAACGACCGACTGGTCGTGGAGGAACTTCTCCAGCTCGTCCGACAGCTGATAGGGGCGCATCTTTCGCAGGCGGTCAAAGATCGGACGATAGCGGGCGAGGTCGGCATTGGCATCAAAGAGGGACTGCAGGTGGCTCTCGTCGATGCGGTTGACCTCGAGCCCGAAGAAGACGAGCGGCGCGGTATAGGTCGTCAGCCGGTCTTGGCAGTCGGACAGGAAGGCGGCGCGCTCGGCATCGGTGGTCTGCTGATAGTAGCGCAGGCCCGCGTAGGACATGAGGCGCCCGCCCACCATGTCGATCTTTTCATAGCGGTGGAGGCATTCGAGCATCTCGTCCGCCGAAAGCTCTGCCAGCCTGCCCTCGTAGCGCTCGGCGAAGGCTGCGCCTTCGGTCTCCAGCCAGTTCAAGTCACGCTCGACCTCGGGGGCGTCGGGTGCGGCGTAGAGGTCGGTAAGATCCCAGACGGGCAGGTCGCCCAGATCCTTGCCACCGGCGGTGGCGTTGGCGTCGAAGACGGGCTGGCGGGTCATGTCGGCTCCTCGGTGATGTGTTCGCTCCGACATATGGTGCGGCGTGCGCCCCGCCAACCCGAACGGCGGTCAGAACCGATAGAGCGTCTGCGGCGCGTCCACGAGGATCGTCTGCCGCGCCTGGCTGTCCGTCACCGCATCGAAGAACCGGTCGAGCAGGATGCCGGCGTCGGGAACCTCTGCGCCCTGCAGCATCAGGTGCGGCCAGTCAGATCCCCAGAGGCACCGCTCGGGCGTTTCGGCAAGCGCGGCGACGAAGGGCTGCGCGATGTCGTAGGGGGCCGAGGTCAGCCGGTAGAGCGCCGAGAGCTTGACGTAGGCACGCCCGCCCGAGACCAGCCGCCGCACGGCGTCGAAGCCGGGGCTGTCGGGGCCGGCGCTGACGTCGGGCCAGCCGAGGTGACCGATGACGACGTCGCAAGGTAGTTCGGCGATCTCCTCGGCCCGCTCGGCGACGCGGTCGGCAGTCATCAGGATCTCGAGATGCATGCCGCGATCGGCCAGCCGGTGCGTTAGCGGCTTGGCCTCGTCCCAGGAGAGCGGCGCGTCGAAGACCTCGTTCATGCGGATGCCGCGGATACGGGTGTCGGCGAGCTTGTCCAGCGCCTCGTCCGTCACATCGCCACGCACGATCCCGACGCCTGCGTAGCTTTCGCCCAGCCGGCGCAGCGCCTCTATGGTGACCGAGTTGTCCTCGCCATAGAGGGCGGAATGGACGATCACGCCGCGCGACATCTCGAGCGTGGTCATGTGCGTCTGAAGAAGCTCCAGCCAATCCTCGAAGCCGCGGCCGGGCGAAGGGTCCTCGATCCGGTGGTCCCAGAGCGGAAAGTCGTTTTGCCCGCCCACGAGGTGGAGATGCGTGTCGCATGCCCCCTGCGGCGGCAAAGTCGACGGCACTTTCGGCCGGTCGGCGGGGGACAGGCCCACGGGTAACTCGGACACAGTGTCGTAGTCGCGGTCCGGGGTGGCGTCGGGGAGGTTCCGGTCATCTTCAGCCATAGGCGCTCAGCATCTCCTTCAGGTCGGTCAGTGTGTTGGCCTCGGCGGTCGGCTTGTCGTGACGCCAGCGGGCCATGCGGGGAAACCGCAGGGCCACGCCGGACTTGTGACGCGGGCTCTCCTGTATTCCCTCAAACGCGATCTCGAACACATGTTCCGGTTTTACCTGCCGGACGGGACCATAGCGTTCGAGCGTGTTGCGGCGCACCCAGGCGGTGATCTTGCGGAATTCCTCGTCCGTGAGACCGGAATAGGCCTTGGTGAAGGGCACGAGGTCGGGGCCGTCCCAGACGGCGAAAGTGAAATCGGTGAAGAGGTTCGCCCGGCGGCCGTGCCCCTGCTGGGCGTAGATCATCACGGCGTCGATGGTCAGGGGATCGACCTTCCATTTCCACCAGTCACCCTTGCGCCGTCCGTCGCGGTAGGGCGCGTCCTTGCGCTTGAGCATGATACCCTCGGCCTGATGCGCGCGGCTGTCGGCGCGGATCGCGGCGAGGTCGCCCCAGCTGTCGAAGGACAGGAGGGGCGAGGCGCGTAGCGGTGCCTCGGGCGGCAGATCGGCGATCAGCGCGTCGAGGCGTCCGCGCCGTTCGATGAAGGGGTCCGCTCGGATGTCGCCTCCCTCATGTTCGAGGAGGTCGTAGGCGTAGAGAATCACAGGTGCCTCGGTCAGCAGCTTCTTCGGGACTGTCTTGCGGCCGATGCGCTTTTGCAGGGCGTTGAAGGGCAGGGGCGCTTCGTCGGACCAGGCGAGGATCTCTCCGTCGAATACGGTGCCGGCGGGCAGGAAGTCGGTCAGCCGGGCGAATTCGGGAAAGCGGTCGGTCATCAGTTCTTCGCCGCGGGACCAGAGGAAATGCTGGCCGCCGCGCAGGATGAGTTGCCCGCGGATGCCGTCCCACTTGCGTTCGGCCGCCCAGTTTGCGGACTCGTCGAGCGTCTCGGGGCCGTGGTCCAGCTGGTACGCGAGGTAGAACGGATAGGGCTTCGACAGATCCGTCTCGGGGTCGGGGACGCGGATGAGGGCGTCGAAGCTGGTCTGGTCGGGGGTCCAGTCGCCCATCAGGCGGTGCGCGAGGTCGGGCTCGGCGATGCCGGTGGCGCGCGACAGGGCGCGGGTCATCAGCTTCTGGCTGACGCCCATGCGGAAGCCGCCGGTCAGGAGCTTGTTGAACACCAGCCGCTCGCGGGCCGTGAGCAGGTCCCAAGCGTCGAGGATGCCTTGCTTGCGCGCCGCCTCGTCCAGTTTCGACAGGCTGCGGATCGCGTCGATCCAGTGGGTCAGGGTGTGGTCGGACGAGCGGCCGGGATCGGGCAGGACCAGCGCGATGGTCTCGGCGAGGTCGCCGACGATCGGATAGCTTTCCTCGAACAGCCACAGGGGGATGCCCGCGCGCTCGGCGGCCCATTCGCGCAGGTAGGTGGTGGTGATCGTGCGCTTGGGCCGCCGGCCGGACAGAAGTGCGATCGTCCAGAGGCGGTCGGGCTCGGGCGCTTCCGTGAAATAGGCGGCCAAGGCGTCGACCTTGGCGTTGGTTTTGGTCGTCTGGTCGAGCGCGGTAAAAAGGGCGGTGAAGCGTTTCATGGTGCCTCGGCCGGATCGGGGTCGAGAGTTTCGCCCTCGTACTGCGTTTCGACGATAGCAGCATCGTAGCCTCGGCTTTCCAGCCAGCGGCGGAAGATCTGGATGTAGCCGTGGGTGGCGAAGATGCGCTCGGCCCCCGTTTCGGCGATAGCGGTGTTTAACCCCTCCCAGTCGGCGTGGTCGCTGAGGACGAAGCCGCGGTCGGCGGCGCGGCGCCGGCGCACTCCGCGCAGGGCCATCCAGCCGCTCGCGAAGCCTGTCGACGCGGGGCCGAAGCGCCGCGCCCATGCCGTGCCGAGGGCCGAGGGCGTGGCAAGGACCAGCGCGCCGGGGTGGTCCTTTGGGTTCAACTCCGGCGTCACGCGGATCGTGTCCGGGAGGGGCAGGCCCTGCGCGCGCAGCACCTCGTTCGTATTCTCGACCGCACCGTGGGTCAGGATCGGACCCATCGAGGCGTCGATGGCCGACAGCAGCCGCTGCGCCTTGCCAAGGGCATAGGCGCCTAGGATCGTCGCGCGCCCCTCGGCCGCATTGCCCCGCCACCAGTCGTTGATCTGCATGGCCACGGCGTCCTGGCTGTCCCAACGGAAGACGGGCAGACCGAAGGTGCATTCGGTGATGAAGGCGTGGCAGCGGACGGGCTCGAACGGGTCCGAAAGGCCGTCCGGCGCCACCTTGTAGTCGCCCGAGACGACCCAGATCTCGCCTCCGACCTCGACCCGGATCTGAGCCGAGCCGGGGACGTGTCCGGCGGGATGGAAACTGATCGAGGCGTCGCCGATGCGGCGCGTCTCGCCATAGGCCACCGTTTCGATCCTGATGTCGCCGAGGCGGTGGCGCATGACCGGGGCGGCGCCGGCGGTGGCCAAGTAGCGGCCCATGCCGGGGCGGGCGTGATCCGCATGGCCGTGTGTGATGAGCGCGCGATCCACCGGCTTCCACGGGTCGATGAAAACATCGGCAGCGGGACAGTAGATGCCGCGATCGGTGAAAGTCAGGACGGGATCGGCCATGTCCGACAGGGTAGCGCGGGGTCTCGGACGGTCGAGCGGGCGCACGCCGGTTGATCTGAGCGGCTTGGCGTCTAAGCTCAGAGGGACACCAGAGAGACGGGCCCCCGAAACATGCCGGACTATTTCAACGAGATGTACGAGAACGGCGCGGTCAGGGCGCCCTATGCCGGGATCGAGCAATGGGCCAACACCATGCCGGTCGATCTTCGGGGCATGAAGCAGTCAGAGGCCGAGAACCTGTTCCGGCGCATCGGTATCACCTTCGCCGTCTATGGCGAAGGCGGCTCACCCGACCGACTGATCCCGTTCGACATGTTTCCCCGTATCTTCTCGGCCGACGAATGGGGCCGGCTGGAGCGTGGGATCAAGCAGCGGGCGCGCGCGCTGAATGCCTTCCTTGCCGACGTATATGATCGCGGCGAGATCGTCCGCGCGGGCCGCATCCCGGCGCACCTGGTCTATCAGAACGAGGCGTTCGAAATCGCCGCCGCCGGGTTCACGCCACCGCAAGGGATCTTCAGCCATATCGTGGGGATCGACCTCGTCCGCACAGGGCCCGATGACTTCTACGTGCTCGAGGACAACTGCCGCACGCCATCGGGTGTGTCATACATGCTGGAAAACCGCGAGATCATGATGCGGATGTTCCCGCAGCTCTTCCAGGAGAACCGCATCGCCCCGGTCGAGACGTATCCGCGCCAGCTCAAGCGGACGTTCGATTCGGTCGCGCCGAAGAAATGCGAGGGGGACCCCTGCGTGGTCGTGCTGACGCCCGGCCATTTCAACTCGGCCTATTACGAGCATTCGTTTCTGGCCGACATGATGGGGGTGGAACTGGTCGAAGGTTCGGACCTGTTCGTCGAAGGCGAGTTCTGCTGGATGCGCACGACGGAGGGGCCGAAGAAGGTTGATGTGATTTATCGCCGGATCGACGATCCGTTCCTCGACCCGCTGTGTTTCCGCCCCGATTCAATGCTGGGCGTGCCGGGGCTGATGAATGTGTATCGCTCGGGCGGGGTGACGATCTGCTCGGCGCCCGGCGCCGGAGTGGCCGACGACAAGGCGATCTACATCTACGTGCCCGAGATGGTACGCTTCTATCTGGGCGAAGAGCCGATCCTGCAGAACGTGCCGACCTGGCAATGCGCCAAGCCAGACGAGTGCAAGTACGTGCTCGAGAACCTGCACGAACTGGTCGTCAAGGAGGTGCACGGCTCGGGCGGCTACGGGATGCTGGTTGGGCCGAAATCCACGAAGGACGAGATCGAGCTCTTCCGCACCAAGATCGAAGAGAACCCCGCGGGCTACATCGCACAGCCGACGCTGGCGCTTTCGACCTGCCCGACCTTTGTCGAGGAGGGCTTCGCGCCCCGGCACGTCGATCTAAGGCCCTACTGCCTTGTCGGGCAGGACGTGACGCTGGTGCCGGGGGGGCTGACCCGCGTGGCGCTGACGGAAGGGTCGCTTGTCGTGAACTCCAGCCAGGGTGGCGGGGTCAAGGATACCTGGGTCATCGCGGGGATTTGAGATGATGCTGAGCCGCACGGCCGACAATCTTTACTGGATGGCCCGCTACATGGAACGGGCCGAGACGAATGCCCGCCTGCTCGAGGTCGCGTCACGCAATGCGCTGTTGCCAGATACCCACGGCGGCAACCGCAACGAATGGGACTCGGTCCTTCTGGCGTCGGGCACGCGCGACGCGTACCGCGCGAAGTATGGTAAGGAGGCCGTCGAGCGGAACGTCGAGACGCACATGTTCTTCGACCGCGACAACCCTTCTTCGGTGGCGTCCTGCATTCAGGCAGCGCGCGAGAACGCGCGGATCGTGCGGACTGCCCTGACGACGCAGGTTTGGGAGGCAATCAATGAGGCCCATGCCGAGATGACGCAGCTCGCCCGGATGGAGCGGTCGCGGCTTTCGACCTCGGACATGAAGGACTTCGCGCTGCGGCACATGGCCCATGTCCGCGGCGGGCTCGTATCGACACAGCTCAGGAACGACGGGTTCGACTTCATGAACATGGGCTACTACCTGGAACGTGCCGATT
>NZ_JBELKF010000125.1:0-6823 GCF_042089775.1 Palleronia sp. | reverse complement strand
AGCTCTGATCCGATTTATCAAGAAGGAGTCATGATATGGCAAGGAAGCCTGTCATAGACGACAGCATCTTCGGTGATGCCCCATCTCCTGATGCGGCCTCTACCCCCTCCAAAAATCCCCCGAAAAACACTGGGGAACGGGCCACTCTCAATCTAACGATTACCCCCGATGAACGATGGGAGATCAAAGAATGGTCAACACGCCACCGCATGAAAATAGTGGATGTTATGCGTGAAGGCTTCGAGCTGATGAAGAAGAAATACGGTGAGTAAAGGACCGCAAAATATCAAGCACAGCCCCGCGGCGCAGCCGCCGGGGGATTAAGAGGACAGATCTCCCTAACGGTCGCTCTGCCTTAGAGCGTCAAGATAATGAAATGTAATCATAATATTATACTTTAGGGGGCTTGCACGGCATGCTTATTGAACAAATCGATGCCGCCCGTCTTCGCTTCTCGCCTACGCTCGATGAAGATCGGCGTGGAGAACTTGGACAATACATGACGCCAGGTCCAATCGCGGAGTTCATGGCACAGATGTTTGGCCCAATGCCTAAGTGCATCCGGCTTTTGGATGCTGGCGCGGGTATGGGAGCTCTGTCTGTCGCCTTCATTTATGAGGCCTGCACACGCGCAGATAAACCGTGCAAGATAGATATCACAGCATTCGAAATCTGGCCGGAACTCGCCGACCTTCTCGAGCAGCACTTAGCAGCTGCGGCGCACATGGCCGGCGAAGCAGGCGTAGAGGTAACATACCGGGTTCGCCGGGAAGACTATATTCTGGCGTCCGCCGAGCCAATGCTGAATCGCGACCTTTTCTTTACGCATGCAATTCTCAATCCGCCATATGGCAAGCTAAACACCAGCTCGAAGTGGAGGAGGGCACTCCGGTCTCTTAGCATCGAGACGGTAAATTTTTACAGCGGCTTCGTGGCCGCCGCGATGATGCAGATGAATATCGGCGGCGAGATCGTCGCAATCACCCCCCGGTCCTTCTGCAATGGACCATACTATGAACCATTCCGAAAATCCCTGCTCCGCGATTTTGCGCTGGAGAGATTGCATGTGTTCGAGTCCCGCAGAGAAGCATTCCAAGATGACGCCGTGCTGCAAGAGAATGTGATCTTCAAGATCGGGCGCGGAAAAAGCCAAGGCGACGTGATCCTGACGACTGATGGCGGCTACGTTCGCGCCGTACCGGTCGCCGATATCGTCCGACCGGATGACCAGCACGCCTTTATCCGCCTCCCCATAGGCGAAAAGGATGGGCTGGCCGAGCGGGTCCAAGCACTGCCGTGCTCCCTCGCTGAAATCGGTGTGAAAGTTTCGACTGGTCGGGTTGTCGACTTTCGTGCGCGCGAGCACCTGCGAAAGGAACCGGCGGCCGACACGGTACCGTTGATCTACCCGCAGCACATGAAGAACGGCGGCATCGTCTGGCCGATCGATAAGTTCAAAAAAAACAACGCTCTGGCGGACTGCGAGGGCACCGTGAAGTTGACCACGCCAGCCGGGACCTACGTCCTCACAAAGCGCTTTTCAGCAAAAGAGGAAAAGCGGCGCCTCGTCGCATCCGTCTACTCCGGCGGCCGAGCGGGCTTTGAGAACCACTTGAACTACTTCCACGAAGCCGGCGCCGGCCTACCAAATGACTTGGCGGCCGGGCTCTGCGCAGTCTTGAATTCAGAAGCCGTCGACCAGTATTTTCGGACCTTTTCTGGACACACACAAGTCAACGCCACAGACCTTCGAAACCTGCGCTATCCGACGCGGGCTCAGCTAAAGGCGATCGGCGCGACCTCCGATCCGGCCGCCGCCGTGGAGACGCTGTTTGCTTAGCCCTTCACTAGAAACTGGCGGGATGGATCATCCCAAATCCAGACATAGGTGTCGTGCGCGATATTCTTGTGGCGCCCCTGCCTCGCCGCGGCCTCTTTCCATGTACGGTATGTGGTCGTAAAGCCGATTCCAGATTTTCCGTAGCGCTTTGCAAGTCCGCTCAGTTGGCGGACCTTGTGCGCATCAACCTCCCCATCGCTGGTCACGGCCTCGATCACCCATAGCCAGTCTGTCTCAGGGTGCCAGAAAAAGGCATCCGGCATGGCGTCGGCCAGGGTAAGATCGACACCAGCCTCCTGCATTTTCTTACGCTCCGCATCCGAGACGCGATCGCCATCCGCGTCATCGACATAGAGCAGTTCATACCCTGAGAGAAAGCGCGACGCGTAGTGCTCAACGGATGCTTTGATGAGCTGAGCATGTCCAGTGTCCGTGGCTTTCCGTGCGAGCTCGGCCATCTGTGCTTGAAACGTCATCCGCTCTCGCGCGATATCTGCCTGTGCCCACTCGTCTAGCATGCCTTCCCAAGTTCCATCTGGTGCACGTAGGATGTTGGCGAATTTGTCTTCGAGGCGATATGCGCTATTGGGTGATTTCGCAATGATGTGGCCGGCTATGAATTCCTCGTCTTTGAGCGTTACGGCTTCGATGCCTCCAAGATCACGCAGCGGCTTGATCCAATAATCCCTCCCCTCCCGGTCGAGCTTCGTCTTATCACGCTGGAGGATGCCAATATGCGAGGCGAGATGCGCAACACTTGCGCCTGTCGAAATCGACGCGCCTGCGGGTGGCCTAGCAAACCAACTGGGCGTTTCATCGTCCATGAGAGCAAAGACGCAGTCAACTAGGTCTGAGTTTCCCTCCAAGTCGAGACGCTGAAGCACACGCCGTATCTTGCTCCGATCAACACCCTGAAACGTCTCACGCGGGTTTTCCCGCCAATCATCTGCGAGCGTGGTCACCACGTCGTTGAGCGCCATATCATCATCCCTCTGATAACTACCGATAGAATCAACAATTTTCGGACTAGGCATAACCGATTTTCGGTCGACTCCGCGACAGGTGGGATGGGAAGCCTAGGAATGGGGCACGTGGTCATCGCTCATGCCGATGATCGTGGTCCAAGGCTGGACTCCCGGACTGAAATACTATTTGTTCCCCATATGGGACCAACATACTTGATCCCTCCCTGGGAACATACTAGGTGTAGCTCATGAGGATCGTCTCGCGCAAAGCCCTGAAGGAGTTTGCCAAGCGGTTTCCCGACGCGGAAGACCAGCTCGAAGCGTGGTTTCACGAGACCAAGAAGGCACGATGGCAAACACCCGCAGACATCAAGGCCAAGTACAGAAGCGCAAGCATCCTCAAGGACAGTCGTGTGGTGTTCAACATATGCGGGAACAAGTACCGGATCGTCGTGAAAATCAGTTACGCGAACGGCATCGTTCTTATCCGCTTCGTCGGAACGCATGGAGAGTATGACGAGATCAACGCGGAGGAAGTATGATGGCTATAAACATTCGTCCAATTCGGACTGAAGACGACTATCAGGCTGTCCTCGCACGTATCGACGCCCTGATGGATGCAGTGCCGGGAAGCGATAAGGCAGATGAACTGGAGGTACTGACGACTCTCGTCGAACTGTTCGAGGAAGAACATTTTCCAATCGACCTGCCGGACCCAATTACGGCGATCAAGTTCCGGATGGAACAGGAAGGCCTTAGCCAGAGCGATCTAGCGCCAATTTTCGGGAGCCGGGCTAAAGTGTCAGAAGTTTTGTCCGGCAGACGTAAGCTGACGCTGAAAATGATCCGAGCGCTGAATGAGCATCTGGGCATCCCGGCCGAGGTGCTGATCCGGACAGGAGAGTTTCCGGAGAACGTCGAAGGTGTTGAGTGGGAGCAGTTCCCCCTCCTAGACATGGCGAAGCTAGGTTGGGTCGAGCGTGCGAATGATCTGAAGGATCGCGCGGAAGAAGTGATGCGCGACCTGATCGAGCGCGCAGGGGGGCTCGGGGCGGTGCCACAAGCGATGTATCGCAAGACAACTGGCGGACGGCGTAACGCAAAAACAAACCCCTATGCGCTTCAGGCCTGGTGCCTTCAGATCCTTGCGGACGCGCGAGAGACCGAACTCGCAGGCTCCTATGCGGAAGGAACGGTCACAATCAGCTTCCTGCGGGAGCTGGCAAAGCTCAGCGTTTTCAATGAAGGTCCGCGATTGGCCCGCGAATATCTGTCCCGGCATGGGATCGCGCTGGTGATCGAAAAACATCTTCCGAAGACGTATCTCGACGGCGCTGCCATGCGGACGATCGAAGGGACGCCTGTGATCGGCATGACGCTCCGCTATGATCGGATCGACAATTTCTGGTTCTGCCTGCTTCACGAGCTGGCACACGTCGGAAGGCACATGTCCGGCGATGAGGAGCAGATTTTTGTCGATGATCTAAGCCTACGCGAACGCGATCATGCAGGAGATGACCTAAAGGAAACTGAAGCGGATGCATGGGCGCAAGACGCACTAATTCCCCCTGACCTTTGGGAAAGCCATCCGGCCAGTAGTCGTCCTACGGCAAACAACGTGATCTCTCTGGCGCGTCAGGCAGGTGTGCATCCAGCTATCGTTGCTGGGCGGGTTCGCCATGAGCATCACAACTACCGTCTGCTGTCACAGTTTGTAGGAAGCAACGAAGTACGGCGGTACTTTTTGAATGAAACGGCATAACGGAAATCAAAAGCGGAGCCGCGCTAACGGCCCCGCTTTCACAAGAATATTCCGCCAGGGCGTAGCGCACCCGACCGGAATAGCCCCGAGAACCGGAGCGCTCCTGTGTGTCACCTAAGGGATACGCGGTTCGGGCCTCGGAGGCAAACCTTCAATAGCGCTGAAGGAGAAGGCTCATGGCCTCCATTACTAAGCTTACGCCGCGAGACGTGGCGGCGATCAAGGCTCGGCTTCGCCGAGGCGAGTACCAGCACCGCATAGCAGCGGATTATGACCTGAACCAAGGACGAATAAGCGAAATCGCCTCGGGAAAACGGTTCTCAGATGCTGCTACTGAGCTGGGGTCCTCCTCCGGAATAGAGGTGCGGCATGTCTAAAGGACAAGGGTTCCGCCCTGGCCAGAAGGCTCCGCGTTCTGGCCAATACGAAATAGTTGGCCCCCGCGGAGGTCGCACGGGCGTTGAGCGAACCGTGGTTAGGAACGAGCCCTACCGCCGACCCGGGAACCAGGACAGAGGTACGTCCTAACAGATCCGACAAAGCACGGTAGCGGTCGCCGTAAGTGATGTAGGCATCTCACGTGGCGTAAAGCTGCGTGAGATGCGTTACCTAGAAGCGACTGAGAGCGAGCCAGTATGGCACTGTTTCTAAGCCCCTGAACTGACCCTGCTTCTCAGCTAACGGTAGTGTTAATAGTGTTACCTACGGAGTAAGTTACGACAGGTAATTTCTCCCATAACTTACTGATCATTATCATGAAAACCATCCACATGGTTCCGAAGGTAACGAATTCCGGTTCCGAAAGTAACGAACTCTGGTTCCGAAAGTAACGAATAGCTGGACGCAGATCCTGGTTCCTAACCTAACGAATTTGCTTCGTCTTCTTAGCTCAGCCAAGATGGGTTCCAGATATAACGAAAGACATGCCATGGCGCTGCTTCCCGATCGACATCCTCAAAAGGACTTCTTCATCCTCGACATCTCGGATGTCGTGCCGAAAGACGATATTGCATCGATGGAGCACCCTCTTTTCTCTCTCTCGACGAAACCGGACATGCGGCACCTGGAATACCGCAATGGCTTCAATCGACTGAAGATCGTCCCATCAGGCGCAGGGCTGCCGACAGTCTTCGACAAAGACATCCTGATCTTCTGCGTGAGCCAGCTCATGCACCGGAAGAACCGAGGCGAGCCGATCGGGAAGACGGTGCGCTTTAGCGCCCGGGAACTTCTGATAGCGACGAACCGGAAGACAGGGGGGATCGAGTACCAGCGCCTAGAACAGGCGTTTCAACGGCTAATCGGTACGACCTTCCAGACCGACATCGAGACGGGAAACCGCCGTGAGACACGGTTCTTCAGTCTAATCGAATCCGGATCCGGCTTCGTGATGCAGCAACAGGGGAAATGGCGGCTGGACTACTGTGAAGTCATCCTCTCGGACTGGTTCATGCGAGCTCTTGAAGCGAACGAGGTCGTGACGATCAGCCAAGATTACTTCCGTCTGCGTCGGCCTCTTGAACGCCGCATCTACGAGATCGCCCGCAAGCATTGCGGTGACCAGAAGAAGTGGCACATCGGCTTGGAGAAGCTCCAGGGCAAGACGGGCAGCAGCGCGCCACTCAAGAAATTCCGGCTCAATATTCGCCAGATCATTGAGGGCGATCATCTCCCGTTCTACCGGCTTGAGCTAAACAACGATGACCTAGTGATCTTCCGGCCGCGGACGGTTGTGACGGAGCATACGGCGGCCATCCGGCTGCCTGACTGGGCTGAGGAGAAGGCACGGTTGATCGCCTGCGAGAAAGGCTGGGATTACTACGCGCTCCGGGCTCAATGGCTCGACTTCGCCACGGCCGAAACGGCGAAGGGCAACCCGCCGAAAAGCCCTGGCGCCGCCTTTGTCGCTTACTGCAACAAGAAACCTGAGGTGAGATAGAGGCGCCGCCCCCCCACGGTTAACCGGAACGGCCCCCAAATAGAGAACGGTCAACCGGACAGAGCGACCGCAAGGGAGATCTGGCCTCTTAATCCCCCGGCGGCTGCGCCGCGGGGCTGTGCTTGAGCACGAGAAACAAGCCGACGCCGGAGGCGGCGACGTCTTTTCCTAGAATATTCTTTAGAATATTCTTAGGCGAGAAACTCAACTTTCTAAGAAAGAACTTATAAAACAATCACTTGCAACAATTTGTTGGTTCGCAGTTGTGACGATAGGTCCGACAGTTTGTGACGGTAGGTCCGATAGTTTGTGACGAT
>NZ_JBELKF010000124.1:0-6828 GCF_042089775.1 Palleronia sp. | reverse complement strand
GTGGTGCCCGGGGGCGGAATCGAACCACCGACACGAGGATTTTCAATCCACTGCTCTACCCCTGAGCTACCCGGGCACGGGAGCGCGGCGTATCGCCGACGAGGTGGCGTTCTCTTAGACGGCCTGAGCGGGATGGTCCAGAGGGCGCGCGCAAAAAAATCAATGTTCTCGTGGGGGAATGTCGCGCGCGTCTTCCTCAGGCGCCTCGTCCTCGTCTGATGCAATCGCGTAGCTGCCGGTCAGCCAGCGGCCGAGGTCGATGTCTGCGCAGCGCGTGGAGCAGAAGGGGCGATAGCGGTGGTCGGTGTCGTTGCTGCAGATGGGGCAGGACATGGGCTTAGCCTTCGAGGATCTGGTGAAGCGGCAGGCGCTCGCGCTTGCGCTGCAATTCGAAATGTCCCAACGGAGTCCATCCGGCGAGCACCGTGTCAACCGGGTCGGCGCGGAAGGCGGCGCGCAGCGCATGCTCAATCTGGCGGCGGTCCTTCTTGGGCGCCGGGGCCATGTCGATGACGATCTGTCCGCCAAGACCTCGGCAGCGCAGTGCGGCCGGCAGGGCGCGGGCCGTGGCGATGTTCGCCTTCAGCCCCGCCGCCAGAGAGGCATCGGCGCCGGTGTTCACGTCCACGGCCACAAGGGCGCGGGTCGGCTCGACGCTGATCCAGTGGTCGCCGGGCAGGTCGACGCGGGGGGAGCGCAGGGCCTCGATCATCTCGTCGATGCCGTTGGTCCGAAACGTGCCGGGCTCGGTGTAGAGCGCGTCGGGCAGGGGCCATTCGCGCCACGCCTCGGTATGGGGGTCCGTGCCATCGACCAGAAGCTGCGGGTCGCGCGTGCCGTCTTTGGCGACCTGTTGCGCGAGTTCGGTCATGGCCATGATATCCGCAGCGATCTCATCCGGGTCGCCCTCGGCCGCGGCTGACCGGAGGATCAGACCGACATCGGCCGGTGGGCCGAGCGTATCGTGAGCGAGTTCCAGCAGGCTGTCGCGCAGGTCGTCGTCGCGGATCTGACGCGAGACGTTGAACCCCGGCTTGCCCGGCGTCGCGATAGCGAAGCGGGACTTGAACAGCGGCCGGTCCGTCACGGGCACCGCTTTGCCCGGCTCGGCGTAGCCCGTCACCTGGACCTGCAGGCTATCGCCGGGTTGAAGGCCCTTGGCGCCCTTGAGATAGGCCGTGCCCTCGGGCAGGCGCAGCATGGCGCCGCCATGGCCCTTGACGACACGGTCCACCGTGGCGCGGTAGATCGCGCCGAGTAGGGGCGTGCCCTCGTCAGGTGCGATGAGGAGGTCGTCGAGCAGACCGTCTCGGAGCCGTGCCGCGGCGAGGCGGCCGGCGAAGGTGTCCAGGTGAATTGTCGTACCCTTCATGGTGCCTCGAACGGGGAAATGCCGGTGGCGGACAGAAGCGCCGCGGTTTCGGCCAGCGGCAGGCCAACCACGGCCGAGAACGAGCCGCTGATCCACGGGATGAAGACCGACGCCGGGCCCTGAATCGCGTAACCGCCCGCCTTGCCCTGCCAGTCGCCGGTGGCGATGTAGCCTTCGATTTCGGCCTCGGTCAGGCGCTTCATGCGGACTGCCGTGACCACGTCGCGGGCGCGTAGCGTGTCCCGGTGCCTGACGGCGACCGCGGTGACGACCGTGTGGCGGCGTCCCGAGAGGGACCTGAGGAACGCGCGCGCCTCGTCTGCGTCCGCAGGTTTGCCAAGAATCGAGCGGCCGCGCGCGACGGTGGTGTCGGCGCAGAGCAGCACTTCGTCATCCGCAATGTCAACGGCCCCGGCCTTTTCCCTAGCCATGCGCAGGCAATAGGGGCGCGGAAGCTCGGCCTTGTGCGGCGTCTCGTCGATGTCCGGTGCGCGGATCGCGTCGGGGGTCAGGCCAATCTGTGCCAGGAGCTCCAGCCGCCGTGGCGAGCCGGAGCCGAGGATCAGACGGGGCGGGGATGTGGTCATGTCGGCACCCGGACGTGCGAGGGGACGACGGCCGCGGTTCGCGGGGCGAACGGCTTATTCGCGCGGCGCGAGCTGCGCGTCGCCTTACTTGAAGCGATAGTTGATCCGGCCCTTGGTCAGATCGTAGGGGGTCATCTCGACCTGCACCTTGTCGCCTGCGAGAACCCGGATGCGATTCTTGCGCATCTTGCCTGCCGTATGCGCGATGATCTCATGGCCGTTTTCGAGCTCGACCCTGAACGTCGCATTTGGCAGGAGTTCCTTCACGACGCCCGGAAATTCGAGTAGCTCTTCCTTGGCCATGGTCACTCCATATTTGCCGTTCGCCGAATTTGGCGAACGCGCAGTAGATGGGGCTAAACCCGCCCGGAATCAAGCGGGATCGCGCGCATGGCTCAGGCGGGGCCGGTGATCGCGCAGATCAGGGTGAAAAGGCGCCGCGCCGTCGCCTCGTCGAGCGAGACATGCGCCGACAGCCGGTCGCGCAACTGCTGCGCAGCCTCGATGTGGATCTCGCGTCGGGCGGCGTCGATCTCTTCGATGCGGGCAGGGGGCAGGGCGCGGACCGCTTCGACATAGGTATCGCAGAGGGTGCGGTAATCCTTCACGGCTTGGGCAAGAGATCCCAGGGACAGGCGGAACGATCCGTGCTGTCCGTCCGCGGCCCGCCAGTCGAAGACGATGCGACCCTCGGCCGATCCGAGGCGAAGGGTATAGGGTCCGGTCGGGGCCTCCTTCACTTCGAAGTGGTTGCACTCCCGCAGGTCGAAGATCGCGACGCGCCGCTCCTGCTCGAGTTCGTGCGACGCGGCTGGCAGCGCACTTTCGTCGAGCTCGATCTCGCATAGAAATGTCATCGGTTCATGACCCCGTCAATTCGGGTGAACCTCCCCAGCACGGAACATAACACGATCCTGATCACCGTCATATCAGTTCAGCGTGTCCAGCCGTGCGCGAACGCTGAGGCCGTGCGCCTCGAGGCTTTCGGACTCTGCCAGTGTCTCGGCCGCCGGGCCGATCGCCTTCAGCGCAGCGGGCGTCAGCCGGGTTATCGTGGTCCGCTTGAGGAAGTCCATGACCGACAGCCCTGACGAGAAGCGGGCTGAGCGTGCCGTGGGCAGAACATGGTTCGGGCCGCCGACATAATCGCCGATCGCCTCGGGCGTCCATTTGCCCAGGAACATCGCGCCCGCATGGGCGATGTTGGCGGCCAGCGGCTCGGGTTCGCTGACGCAAAGCTCGAGGTGCTCGGGCGCAATTCGGTCGGCCAGCGCGGCGGCCTCACCAAGGTCGTTGACGGTGATGATGGCGCCGTAGTCGCGCCATGAGGCGGCGGCGATGTCGCGACGCGCGAGTGTCTGAAGCCGGGCCTCGACCGCGCGTTCGACAAGCTGCCCCAGCTCGGGGCTGGTAGTGATGAGGATCGCCTGCGCGTTTTCGTCATGCTCTGCCTGGCTCAGCAGGTCGAGCGCGATCCAGTCGGGATCGTTGTCGGCGTCGGCGATCACGAGGATCTCGGACGGACCCGCAATCATGTCGATGCCGACCCGGCCGAAGACCCGGCGCTTGGCGGCGGCCACGTAGGCGTTGCCCGGTCCCGTGATCTTGTCCACCGGGGCTATCGTCTCGGTTCCGTAGGCAAGCGCGGCAATGGCCTGCGCGCCGCCCACGCGGTAGACGGCGTCCACCCCGGCGATACGCGCGGCAAGAAGGACCAGCGGGTTGATCCTGTCGTCCGGCGTGGGCGCCGTCACGACCAGGCGCTTGACCCCGGCGACCTTGGCCGGAATGGCGTTCATGAGCAGCGACGAGGGATAGGACGCCAGCCCGCCAGGCACGTAGAGGCCCGCGGCCGATACGGCCGACCACCGCCAACCGAGCGTGGCGCCGCACTTGTCGGTCCAGCTTTCGTCCTTGGGCATCTGGCGCTCGTGGTAGGCGCGGATGCGGCGCGCTGCGAGTTCCAGCGCCGTGCGCTCGTCCTTGGGCACCTGACGCGCGGCGGCGTCGATCTCGGCGTCCGTAATCTCGATGCGGTCGGGCGTCAGGTTGAAGCGATCGAACCGGGTGGTCAGGTCGCACAACGCTTCGTCGCCGCGGGCGCGCACGTCGGAGATGATCGTCGCGACGGCCTCGTCCACATCGACAGAATCCTCGCGCTTCATGGTCAGAAGCGCGGCGAAGCGGTCGTTGAAATCGGAATCGTCGGTGGATAGCAGCTGGGGCATGTATAATCTCCGGCCGGGCGGCGGCGTTGAACGTCAGTCGAGACCGTGGTCAGGCACTTTCCCCGACGGCGCATGGTAGGGGCGCGTCACGTCGCGGAGCGTGACCTCGAGCGCCTCGACGGAGACCGCAATGGCACCATCGCCGGCAAGCGTTATCAAAACGGTGCCGGTGCCGTCTTCACCTGGCTCCATCGTCACGGAGAGCACGGCGCAGACGAGGTCGCGATCGCCTTGCTCGACCCCCGAAACGCGCACGCCCATCACGTCCTCAATCGCGAGGACGCACTGCACCCGCTCGACCTCGGCGCCGGCAGCGACGCGCGGATCTTCGCGCCGCAGGCGGTTCAAGAGCAGGCCGACGCGGCGCTGCTTTTGATCCCACCGGATCTCGGTCACAGGGAGGACGGCGTCCTGCACCAGCGACGACAGGACCGCAAGGTCGTCGATGTCCCATGCGCGGAGGCGGAGAGGACCGCCCTGAGCGTCTTCGAAGCGCGCATCCTTGCTCATGGCTCTTGCACCCGTTCGATCTGCGCGCCGACGCCGCGGAGCTTCTGTTCGACCTGCTCGTATCCGCGGTCGAGGTGATAGACCCGGCTGACCTGCGTGGTCCCTTCGGCCGCGAGGCCAGCGAGGATCAGCGAGACGCTGGCCCGCAGGTCGGTGGCCATGACGCGCGCACCGCGGAGCTTCTCGACCCCGGTGACACGGGCGGTCCCCCCTTGAACATAGATCCGCGCACCCATGCGCGACAGTTCCGGCGCATGCATGAAGCGGTTTTCGAAGATCGTCTCGTGCAGGGTAGAGATACCCTCGGCCACGCACATCAGCGCCATCATCTGTGCCTGCAGGTCCGTGGGGAAGCCGGGATAGGGCGCGGTGGTCACGTCCACGGCCCGCACATGGCCGTTCCTGCGCGCAACCTTGATGCCGTTCGACGTCTCTTCGACGGACACGCCCGCCGCATCGAGGCGCTCGCAGAACGCGCCGAGCAGGTCGATGCGGCCGCCGAGGCACTCGACCTCTCCGCCGGCGATGGCGGGGGCCAGCATATAGGTCCCAAGCTCGATCCGGTCAGTCACGACAGGATGGCTGGCACCGCCGAGGCGATCCACACCCTGAACCGTGATGGACGAGGTGCCGTCACCCTCGATCTGCGCGCCCATGCGACGCAGGCAGTCGGCGAGGTCCACGATCTCGGGCTCGCGCGCCGCGTTTTCAATCGTCGTCGTGCCCTTTGCCAGTGTCGCAGCCATCAGCACGTTTTCAGTCGCACCGACGGATACGAGCGGGAACTCGACCCGTCCGCCCTTGAGGCCGCCCGGCGCCTTCGCGTGCACGTAGCCGTCCCTGAGGTCGAGTTCGGCACCCAGCGCCTCGAGCGCGCGCAGGTGCAAGTCGACGGGGCGGGCACCGATGGCGCAGCCGCCTGGCAGCGAGACTTCGGCCACACCATCCCGCGCGAGCAGGGGGCCCAGCACCAGGATCGAGGCGCGCATCTTGCGCACGATATCATAGTCGGCGCGATGGCTCGTCAGGGCTTGCGACGACAGCGCCAAGACGCGGCCGTCTTCCTTCACATCGGCTTCGACGCCGAGCGAGCGCAGTAGAGTCGTCATCGTGACGATGTCCGACAGGCGCGGCGCGTTGGTCAGGGTCAGCGGCTCTTCGCTGAGCAAGGTGGCCGGCATCAGCGTAAGGCAGGCGTTTTTGGCACCGGCTATGGGGATCTGCCCCTTCAGCTCGTTGCCGCCGGTGACGACGATCGAATCCATGCCCGTTCCTCTAGCTTTGGTCTTTGTCCGCAGCCTCGGTCGCGCGCGCCTTGGCCTGCGCCTTGCGACGCTTGATATTGGCCTTTAGCGCGGCCTTCAGCCGATCCTCCCGCGTCTCCTGCGCGGATTTCCCGGTTTTTGGATGCTTCTTCGCGGACATGCGCCCGACATAGAGCACGCCCTCCGGCGGGTCCAGTTGCGCCGGTATGTGCGAGAGGGCAAAAATCTGCATCCTACCACTTGCACGGCTCTCCGGTTCCGTCTAGTGACCCGCCACCGAGAACGCTGCCGTAGCTTGTTGAGCACTTCATCGTTAAGTGTGATACTTTAGGGCTCAAGGCGGGTTCGAAGTTGGTTTGCTGCGGTGGCTCAGTGGTAGAGCACCCCCTTGGTAAGGGGGAGGTCGTGGGTTCGATCCCCACCCGCAGCACCATAACTTCCTGCATACATCCAGTCTATAATCGGCAATGACCGAGGACGGATCGATCGTTCCGTCGGAGCGGTTATGGTGCCAATGCTGCGCTCGATCTTTGCGTTCATTGAGCTAGCACCTGAACGTTCGGATAAGTGCAGCGTTCACCCTGTCTGCTGTTAGTGTTATCGTTACGTCGCCGGCACTTCCCCGCCAAATTTTCCAGACGCCTGCTCCACGTGTTGGTCCAGCAGCCATTTCTTGCTCGTCTTCACCGAAATGGGCCTTGTTGCGTAACTCTGACTCCGGACGATTCACATCGCGAATCCATGCGGTTAGGTGAGGCGCATGAGCGAGCCTCCACCCGCCCGCTACCGCAAGGCGAACTGGTCCAGCTACAACGATGCGTTGCGAAAGCGCGGGTCGATGCTGATCTGGGTTGACCAAAAGATGG
>NZ_JBELKF010000033.1:3061-37936 GCF_042089775.1 Palleronia sp. | reverse complement strand
GTCACCTCGTCGAGGCTCACCTCCGCCAGCGGAACCGTCCCGTTCGCCGTCTGCGCCCGGCCGAGATAGGCAAGGCTGTCCGGATTGATTCCGACGCGTCGCGCATCCTGCTGGCTGAGCACGATGTCCGAGGCGCCCGTGTCCACCACGAAAGAAATCGGCTCGCCATTGATGCCAAGGGTGACGTTGTAGTGGCCGTCAAAGCCGCGGGGCACTTCGAGGCTGCCGGTCGAGGTATAGCTCTGCCGCGGTGCGACCTGATCACGGATGGATGGCCAGAGGCCCGCGGCAGCGATCACGCCAAGAAAGATCAGCCCCCACAGCGCAAGCTGACGCAGCGTGGTGCCAAGGCCTTGCCGGTTTGCGGCGATGAAATAGCCGAAGATCGCCGTGCCGAGGAGCACGAGATAGATGAGGGATGCGGTATCATTGCCTGCCATATCAGACATATGGGGGACGGAACGCGGCTTGAGAAGTCAGGGGCCGAGGCCCGCGTTGGAAAGCCCGTCCAGCACGAATTGCACCGACAGCGCCGCAAGCAGCATCCCCAGAAGGCGCGTCACGACGAGGATGCCCGTCTCCCCCAGCCCCCGCTCGATGGTGCCGGCGGCGAGGAACAGCGCGTAGCAGATCACGTAGATGATCCCGATCACCATGATGAGGCCCGAAAGCGTCAGCCATCCGCCGCCGCCCTGGTCGGTCAGCAGGATTAGCGACGCGATGGAGCCGGGCCCGGCCAGCAGGGGGATCGCGAGCGGAAAGACCGACGGGTCGTCGGAATGGTCCTCTTCCGCCGACTCGGCCTGCGATTGGCGGCGTTGCGTGCGGCGGCCGAAGAGCATTTCGAGCGCGGTAAGGAACAGCAGAAGGCCACCGGCGATCCGGAAGGCCGGCATGGAGATCCCGATGAAGCCCAGCACCGCCTCGCCGAACAGCCCGAACGCGACAAGGATCAGGAAGCCGACCAAGCAGGCGCGCAGGGCGATCGCGCGCCGCCGCGCCTGCGTCATGCCGCCCGTCAGTGCGACGAAGATCGGGGTGGTCCCCACGGGGTCGATTACCACGAAGAGGGTGACGAACGCGGTGACCAGAAACTCGAAGGTCATGCCGTCTCGGCCGCGTCCAGTTTCTCAAGGGCGGCCATCCACAGCGCCTCGGCCCGCTCCATCGCGGTTCTGACCTCGGCGTATTTCTTGTTCCAGGTCTCGAGTTCGCCCACGCGCGTATCCTCGTAGAGCGCCGGATCGGCCAGCTTCTTGGCCAGCTTGTCGCTCATCTCGGACAGCTTCTCGACCCGCGCTTCGGCCTTGCGCACCTCGGATCGCAATGCCAGCACCTGATCGCGCGAGGGTTTCTGCGCCTTCGGCTGGGCCTTGGGCTTTTCGGCCTTGGGCTGGTCGTCGCCCGACAGCAGCATCTTGCGATAGGCGTCGAGGTCGTCCTCGTACGGGGCGACGCGGCCACCCTTCACCAGCCACAGGCGGTCGGCCACCAGCGACAGAAGGTGCATGTCGTGGCTGACGAGGATCACGGCCCCGGAATAGGCGGTCAGCGCCTCGACCAGCGCCTCGCGGCTTTCGATGTCGAGGTGGTTCGTCGGCTCGTCGAGGATCAGAAGATGCGGCGCGTCGAGCGTCGCGATCAGCAGCGACAGGCGCGCCTTCTGCCCGCCCGAAAGCCCGGCCACCGCCATATCGGCCTGATCGGCGGTCAGGCCGAAGCCAGCCAATCGCGCACGCGCACGCGCTGGCGCTTCGCCCGGTCGCATCCGGCGCAGGTGGTCGAGGGGCGTCTCTTCGATCCGCAACTCGTCGACCTGGTGCTGCGCGAAATAGCCGACGCGCAGCTTGTTCGAGGTCGTCATCCGCCCGCCCATGGCATCGAGCCGCCCGGCCAGCAGCTTGGACAGGGTCGACTTGCCCTCGCCGTTGCGCCCCAGAAGCGCGATGCGGTCGTCCTGGTCGATCCGCAGGTCCAGCTTGGACAGCACGACCGTATCGCCATAGCCGACGCTGACGGATTCGGTGTTGATGATCGGGGGCGAAAGTTCCTCGGGTTCGGGGAAGCTGAAGGCGCGCAGGGCGGCCTCTTGCGGGGTCTGGATCGTCTCCATCCGCTCGATCATCTTCAGCCGCGATTGCGCCTGCTTGGCCTTGCTGGCCTTGGCGCGGAAACGGTCCACGAAGCTCTGCAGGTGAGCGCGGCGCGTCTCCTGCTTGCTGATCTCGGCCTCTTTCGCGGCGAGGCGCGCGGCGCGGGTCCGGGCGAAGGTGTCGTAGCCGCCGGAATAAAGCGTGAGCTTGCGATCCTCGAGATGCAGGATCGACGTGACCGAGCGGTTCAGCAAGCCCCGGTCGTGCGAGATCACGATAACGGTGTGCGGGTAGCGCGACAGATAGGCTTCGAGCCACAGCGCGCCTTCGAGGTCGAGGTAGTTCGTCGGTTCGTCCAGCAGCAGCACGTCGGGCTGGGCGAACAGCACCCCGGCCAGCGCCACGCGCATCCGCCACCCGCCCGAGAAGGCCGAGCAGGGCATGGCGATCTCGGCCTGTGTGAAGCCGAGGCCGCGGAGGATCTGGGTCGCGCGCGCCTCGGCCGACCAGGCGTCGATATCGGCGAGGCGGGTCTGGATCTCGGCGATGCGCGTGGGGTCGGCCGCGGTCTCGGCCTCGGCCATCAGGCCCGACCTCTCGGGGTCGGCCGCCAGCACGGTATTGAGCAGCGAGACGTCGGACGAGGGCACCTCTTGCCGCACGCCGCCGATGCGGGCGTGTTTCGGCAGGCCGATGCTGCCGCCTTCGAGCGCAAGCTCGCCCCGGATCAGGCGAAAGAGCGTGGTCTTGCCGGTGCCGTTCCGGCCGACAACGCCGACCTTGTGGCCCTCGGGGATGTCGGCAGAGGCGCCCTCGAACAGGGGGCGGCCGGCGATGGCATAAGAGATGTCGCGAATACGTAGCATGCGCGCGAGGTAGCACCGGCCAGCGACGGGGAAAAGCCGTGTCGCACGTTCGCGCGCGCATGGCTGGTCCGGGTTCGGGCAACTGGCCGCTTTTCAGGGCAGGGGACGCGTGCTAGCAGGGCGCCCGAGAATGCAGTTCGCATGGGGCGGGCTGCCAAGACATGAGGCACCCATGGCCACCGAACGCACTCTTTCGATCATCAAGCCCGACGCGACCCGCCGCAATCTAACCGGCAAGATCAACGCCAAGTTCGAGGATGCGGGCCTGCGCATCGTCGCGCAGAAGCGCATTCAGCTGACCAAGGCACAGGCCGGCGAGTTCTACAAGGTCCACGCCGAGCGTCCCTTCTACGACGAACTGTGCGAGTTCATGGCGTCCGAGCCCGTCGTCGTTCAGGTCCTCGAAGGGGAAGGCGCGATCGCCAGGAACCGCGAAGTGATGGGCGCGACGAACCCCGCCGACGCCGAGGCCGGCACCATTCGCGCCGAGTTCGCCGAGTCGGTCGGCGAAAACTCGGTTCACGGCTCGGACGCGCCCGAGACTGCCAAGGACGAAATCTCGTTCTTCTTCTCGGGCCTTGAAATCGTCGGCTGATCGGTTTCAGTCTGAAGAATGGGCGCGCCTGGCAGTGGCCGGGCGCGCCTTTTTCGTTCTACCACCTCAGAGGCGGTGATTCCGGCGGGCGCTCCCCGGGGGAACGGTCTGACCACCGACCGGCCTCGCCTCGGCAGCGATGCGCGCCTCGACATGCTCGCGCAGGATTTCCACGTTCCGACGGTTGGACTTGAAGGCCATATCGAAAAGATCCCCGGCAAGCGGAATGGTGCCCACGAGCGAGTCGAGCCCCACGTTCACCGCCTGCCGCGCCAGCTTGTTCGGCGGCAGGCCGAGGCGGTGGCTTTCGTAAACGATGTAGGCCGCCGGGGCCAGAGTGAGCACATCGCCGATCCCCGGAACGAGTCCGAGCAGACCGTCCCACCCGACACGCTTTCCGATGATCGGGATCCGAAATGCCGTGTCCATACGGCGCGAGATGCGGTCGAGCCGCTCGAGGCGGGATAGGTCGGGATGCAATGTCATGCGCTGGAAACGGAGCGGCGAAGTCCCAGGTTCCGGCGCATGCCCATCTGGCACTCAAATGGCGGCCCAGTCGCTGAAACGCTGGGGCTTTCCCGCGGGCTTCGGCGCAGGGGCGGCGGGCTTGGGTGATTTGTCCTTCATGGCGTGATCTTTCGCTGCTGCTGATGCCGTGGCCGTCTTGACGGACTTTGCGGCGGGACTGCGGCCGAGCTGCGCCGCGGGGCTGGCTGTCGGGGCCAATTTTCGCTGCAATCTAAGCCCTCGGATTGACTACAATTTCCGACTGATATGCCCGGACTTTTCTGGCTGCTCTCAAGGAAACCGCGGAACCTGCAGGTGAGACAACTGTTGCCGGATCAGCGCAGCCGCGGCGGTTGCGTGTCGAACAATTAAGTAGGATTAGACACGATGTTCCACCATTCCTCGAAGCTTCAGTACACAGTTCGCGTGGACAAGCCCGATCCGGTTTTCGCGAAGTATCTCCAGCAGGCGATCGGCGGCATCGAAGGCGAGATCCGCGTGGCGATGCAGTACTT
This sequence comes from Palleronia sp., assembly GCF_042089775.1. Lineage (NCBI taxonomy): Bacteria > Pseudomonadati > Pseudomonadota > Alphaproteobacteria > Rhodobacterales > Roseobacteraceae > Palleronia > Palleronia sp. The sequence goes on along the minus strand of NZ_JBELKF010000033.1, from coordinate 33,360 downwards.
CTTCCAGGCCATGGGTGCGCGGGGCGATTCCAAGTATCGCGACCTGCTGATGATGACCGCCACCGAAGAGCTGAGCCACATCGAGTTCCTCGGCCATGCCGTGGCGCTGAACCTTGAAGGCGCGCCGGTTTCTGCCCAGGAAGAGGCGGCCACGGACCCGGTCGTGCACGCGATCATGGGCGGCGCCAATCCGCGCCACATCCTGTCGTCGGGCCTGTCGGCGATGCCGGTCAACGCCAACGGCGTGCCCTTCGACATGAGCCACGTCTACGCCACGGGCAACCTGGGCGCGGACATGATGGCCAACGCCACCGCCGAGGCCGGCGGCCGCGTGCTGGCCAGCCGTCTCTACAACATGACCGAGGATGCGGGCATGAAGGACATGCTGTCCTTCCTGATCGCGCGCGACACGATGCACCAGCAGCAGTGGATGGCGGTGATCGAAGAGCTCGGCGGGCTGAGCAAGCAGCTGCCGATCCCGAACTCGACCCCGGAAGATCACGAGAACACCAAGCACAGCTACTACTTCCTGAACACCTCGCTGGACGAGCCGACCCCCGAGGGCCGCTGGAGCTCGGGCCCGTCGCTCGACGGCAAGGCCGAGTTCACGGTCAAGAAGCAGCCCGAGCCCGAAGGTCAGAAGCCGGACCTCGGCAAGGCCAAGAAGGGCAGCGGCGCCCAGAAAGAACAGCTCTGATCGCGCAAGGGGGCCGGTTCGCCGGCCCCGCTTCGTTTCTTAGCCGCGCGCCAGTGCGGCTACGCCCGTGCGAGCCATTTCGGTCAAGCCGAGCGGACGCATGAGGTCCGCGAACGCGTCGATTTTTTGGGGTGAGCCGGTGATCTCGAAGGTGAAGTTCTTCAGCGTCGAGTCGACCACGTTTGCGCGGAAGATGTCGGCAAGCCGCAGCGCCTCGACCCGCTTGTCACCCTCACCCGAGACCTTGAAAAGTGCCAGCTCACGCTCGACGCTCGCGCCCTCGACGGTCAGGTCGTGGACCTCGTGGACAGGCACGATCCGGCCGAGCTGCGCCTTGATCTGCTCGATCACGGCCGGCGTCCCTGTCGTCACGATGGTGATGCGCGACGTGTGGCCGGTGTGGTCGATTTCGGCCACGGTAAGGCTTTCGATGTTGTAGCCGCGCCCTGAGAACAGGCCGATGACGCGCGCCAGCACGCCGGCCTCGTTGTCCACGATCACCGCCAGCGTGTGCCGTTCGATCAGTTCCGCATGGGGATCGCGCAGGTCGTAGGCCGAGAGCCGGGACGATCCCTGTTCGATATTCAGCCTGCTCATCGAATTGCCCTTCCTCGATGGATTGCGTTGCGTGTGGCCTGCGGCCCCGAAGGCGGCAGGGCTGAGTGACGATGGGCAGGGGTGCCTGGCCCCCGCGCCCGAAGGCTCAGACCAGAACGGCGCCGGTTCCGGTAATCTGCCCCTGAGTCTTGGCGTTCGGCAGCAGCATCTTGTTGTGCGGCTCGCCTGACGGGATCATGGGAAAGCAGTTCTCGTGCTTTTCGACGAGACAGTCGAAGATCACCGGGCCGTCGTGGTTTATCATCTCCATGATCGCGTCGTCGAGGTCGGCCGGATCGCTGCACTTGATGCCCTTGGCGCCGAACGCCTCGGCGAGCTTCACGAAATCGGGCAGCGCCTCGGACCAGCTTTGCGAATAGCGCTCACCGTGCAGAAGCTCCTGCCATTGACGCACCATGCCGAGCCGTTCGTTGTTCAGGATGAACTGCTTCACCGGCATGCGGAACTGCACCATCGTGCCCATTTCCTGCATGTTCATCAGCCACGAGGCCTCGCCCGCCACGTTGATGACGAGGCTGTCGGGATGCGCCATCTGCACGCCCATCGAGGCCGGCTGGCCGTACCCCATCGTGCCGAGGCCGCCCGAGGTCATCCACCGGTTCGGCTCGTCGAAGCGCAGGTACTGCGCCGCCCACATCTGGTGCTGGCCAACTTCGGTCGTGATGTAGCGGTCCATGCCGCGCGTCAGCTCTTCGAGCCGCTTCAGCGCGTGCTGCGGCTTGATGACCTTGTCCGAGTTTTCGAAGCCGAGGCAATCGACCGCGCGCCATTCGTCGATCTGGCGCCACCATTCGGCCAGCGCCTCCTTGTCGGTGTTGCCGCCCTGGCTCTTCCAGATGCGCAGCAGATCCTCGAGCACGTTGGCGACGTCGCCGATGATCGGGATGTCCACGTGGATGACCTTGTTGATCGACGAGGGGTCAATATCGATATGGGCCTTCACGCTGTTGGGGCTGAAATCCTGCGTGCGCCCGGTGATGCGATCGTCGAAGCGGGCGCCGATGTTGATCATCAGGTCGCAGCCATGCATCGCGAGATTGGCCTCGTAGAGGCCGTGCATTCCCAGCATTCCCAGCCAGTTGGGGCCGCTGGCCGGATACGCGCCGAGGCCCATCAGCGTCGAGGTGATGGGAAAGCCGGTCTCCTCGACCATCTGGCGCAGCAGCTGGCTGGCCGCCGGGCCCGAGTTGATGACGCCGCCGCCCGAGTAGATGACCGGGCGCTTGGCGCTGGCCATCAGCTGTGCCAGCTGCTCCAGGCGCTCCGGGTCTGCCTTGATCCGCGGCTGGTAGCGGCTGGTGTTGACCTTGTCCTTCTCGACATAGGTGCCGGCGGCGAACTGAACGTCCTTGGGGATGTCCACCAGGACCGGGCCCGGGCGCCCGCTGCGGGCGACATGGAACGCCTCGTGCAGGATGGGGGCCAGCCGGTCGGTGTCCTTCACCAGCCAGTTGTGCTTGGTGCAGGGGCGGGTGATGCCGACGGTGTCGGCCTCCTGGAAGGCGTCGTTGCCGATCATGAAGGTCGGCACCTGGCCCGAGATGACCAGGATCGGGATCGAATCCATCAGCGCGTCGGTCAGGCCGGTGACAGCGTTCGTGGCGCCCGGGCCGCTGGTGACGATGGCGACGCCGACCTTCCCGGTCGAGCGCGCGTAACCTTCGGCGGCATGCACGGCCGCCTGCTCGTGCCGGACCAGGATGTGCTGGATCTCGTTCTGGAGGAACAGCTCGTCATAGATCGGAAGCACGGCGCCGCCCGGGTATCCGAACACCACGTCCACGCCCTGGTCCTTCAGGGCCTGCACTACCATCTGGGCGCCGGTGATGGGCTTGGTCATCGTGTCTCTCCGTCTATGCGTCGTGCCCAAAGAAAAGCCCCCGAGGGTGAGGTCGGGGGCGCGTCAGAAGTCCTCTCCGGGGTGGTTTCACCCCGCGCGCCTGTCTCGCCTTACTACTACAAGAAGGATCGCCATGCTCGGTCTCCAAGGTCGTGAGCTGAGCGATAGTCCCCGCGTCGCGGCCGGTCAACCGCGATTCGACATCTTTCGTATCGCGAATGCTTGAACGGGCGCAGCATTGTTGCTCGCGCCGGCGTTCATCTGAGCATTTCCGCAAAGGGTGAAGCTCCGGCGGAGCTGAATCGTTGCGGGTCAAGCTTGCGCAGGGGCGCCTGAGTAACCATCGTCCGCAGCTAGAGGCGCTTGGTCCGAGATCAGATTGAAGAGCTGCGCTTATCACCGGAGCGCATTGAAGAACGCGCCAGCTAGGGGCTTTTCCCCGCCGGCCCGGTATCTTACACATCCTTGCCATACCATGCCCCGTGGTCAACGCGGGGCTTGTTCTTTCACGGGGAGGGAGACGACATGAAACGCAGGGACTTCTTGACGACCGCCGCCACCGGCGCCGCCGCCGCGGGACTCGCCGCGCCGGTCTACGCGCAGGGCAATCGGACGTTGACGATGGTGACGAGCTGGGGCCGTGGCCTCGCGGGCGTCCATGACAGCGCACAGTACCTGGCCGATGCTATCACGACCATGTCGGACGGAACGCTGACGGTCGATCTGCGGGCGGCCGGCGAACTGGTCGGCGCGTTCGAGAATTTTGACGCGGTGACCGCCGGGCAGGCGGACATGTACCATTCGTCGGACTACTACTTCACGGGACAGCACCCCGCGTTCGCATTCTTCTCGACCGTGCCGTTCGGCATGACCGCGCAGGAATTGAACAACTGGTACTACCACGGGGACGGGCAGCAGCTGCACCAGGATCTGGGCGAGATCTTCGGTCTGAAGCCGTTCCTCGTGGGCAACACCGGGCCGCAGTCGGGCGGCTGGTTCAACCGGGAGATTACCGGCGTCGAGGACTTCCAGGGCCTGCGCTTCCGCATGCCGGGGCAGGGGGCCGAAGTGCTGGGCAAGCTCGGGGCCAGCGTGCAGAACCTGCCGGGCTCCGAGGTCTACCAGGCGCTGTCCTCGGGCGCGATCGACGGGACCGAGTGGATCGGTCCCTGGGCCGACGAGGCCGCGGGCTTCCACGAGATCACCAAGTATTACTACACCGCCGGCTTCCACGAGCCGGGGCCGGGCCTGACGCTTGGCGTGAACCTGTCGGTCTTCGAGGAACTGTCGCCCGCGCACCAGGCTATCATCGAGCAAGCCGCGGTCGCCGCCAACCTCTGGACGCTGACGCTGTTCATGAAGAACAACGCCGCGGCACTGAAGCGGCTGAGCCAGCAGGGCGTGCAGATCATGGAATTCCCCGAGGACGTCTGGGAAGCGTTCGGCTCCGCCAGCAAGGAGGTGCTGCAGCAGCACACGAGCGATCCGCTCTATGCGAGCATCCTCGCGAGCTACCAGGAATCCATGCGCGAGAATTCGGCCTGGATCGGCCAGACCGAGCGGGTCTATGCCCGCCAGCGTGACCGGATCCTGGGCCTGTAAAGACAGGGAACCCGTGGATCGCTACCGCTTTCGGACGTATTGAAAAGCAGCGCGGTCACGTGGTTTTTCTCGGGGGGCGCTTGTGAGTGTCCCCCGATCTCGACGATACCGTGCAAGCTCTGGGTGCGGATCACGGGGAGGGAATCGATGGACCGCCGTACGTTTCTGAGAAACTCGGCCTTTGCCGGGTCGATCACTGCCGGACTGGCCGCGCCCGCGTATGCCCAGGAAAAACGAACCCTGACGATGGTCACGACCTGGAATCGCGATCTGATCGGCGTGCATGACGCCGCGCAACGTGTTGCCACGGCGATCACGGACATGTCGGACGGAACCTTGACGGTCGAGCTGAAGGCGGCGGGAGAGATGGTCGGCGCGTTCGAAGTCTTCGACGCGGTGACGTCGGGGCAGGCCGACATGTATCACGGCGCCGACTACTATTTCATCGATCGCCATCCCGCCTACGCGTTCTTCACCGCCGTGCCCTTCGGCATGACGGCGCAGGAACTCGCCAACTGGTACTATGCCGACGGCGGCATGGATTTGCACGACCAGTTGGGCGAACGCTTCGGCCTCAAGTCCTTCCTCGGCGGCAACACGGGCGCGCAGGCGGGCGGCTGGTTCCGCAAGACGATCGACACCCCTGCGGGTTTCGAGGGCCTGCGCTTCCGCATGCCCGGCCTTGGCGGTGAGGTGCTCGACAAGCTGGGTGCGGATGTGCAGACCATCCCCGGCGCCGAGATCCACCAGGCGCTGGCCTCGGGCGCGCTTGACGGGGCCGAGTGGATCGGTCCCTGGGCGGACGAGAAGGCGGGTTTCCACAAGGTCGCGAAGGTCTACTACACCTCGGGCTTCCACGAGCCCGGCGCCGGTCTTTCCGTTGCGATGAACCGCGCGGTCTTCGACAGCCTGACGCGGGCGCAGCGCGCCATCGTCAAGACCGCCAGCCTTGAGGCCCATCAATGGAGCTTGTCGCAGTTCCTGTCGCGGAACGGCGCTGCGCTGTTACGGCTCAAGGCGGCCGGCGTGCAACTGGCCGAGTTTCCGCCCGGGGTCTGGGACGCGTTCGGCACCGCCTCGACCGAGACTCTGAACCAGTACATGGATGACAGGCTTTTCGCGGACATCCGCACGTCGGTCACGGAATCGATGCGCAAATCTGCGAGCTGGATCCGGCGCTCCGACGGGGCCTACCGCGCACAACGGGAACGGGTGATCGGCTGAGCCGGCACGACAACGACGTCCCCGATCCGATTGCGGTTCGGTGGGCGTTTCACGAGACGTCCGGAAGAACCGGGCGCGGCAGAAGGGGACATAGGTGATCGACCTCATCGTCTGGATCGTCACCAATCTGGTCATGGCGCCGTGGAACCTGCTCCGCGCGCTCGCACAGCCGGGTGCGTGGCTTGACTGGTCGAACGGCGAAAGCCTCGTGCGGTTCATCTATTACGGTGGGTCGTCCGAGCTGTTCTTCGTCGTTTTCGCCGTGTTCCTCGCCTTCACGGGCGTCGGCCTGTGGCGCACAGGCCTGCTGTGGCGCGCCGTTCGGGTGCTCGAGGCCTTCGCCAACACCGTGGGCCGCATCTTCGCCTGGGCAGGGCTGCTCATGGTCCTGCAGCAGATCGTCATCGTCTTCGCGCAGCGGGTGTTCGCCTCGTCGCAGCTGGGTTTCGGCTTTGGCACGACCTTCACCTTCGACGTTAGCTGGTGGTCGGAAGAGCTGAGGCTCTACAACGCCATGCTCGTCGCGCTGTGTTGCGCCTATACCTACGTGCAACAGGGTCACGTGCGGGTGGACCTTCTGTACGAGCCGGCGTCGTATCGGACCAAGAAGGTCATCGACATGGTCGGCTCGCTCGTCTTCATGATGCCGATGGCCGTACTGATCTGGATGTACGGGTGGTACTTCATGTGGCGGCACCTGGTGACGCCCAAGGTTTCGGCCTCGGACCAGCTGGACCTGATGATGCGGAAGGCTTCGATCCTGCGCTGGAACGTCGAGACGGTCAGCTTCAGCCCCAACGGGTTCAACGCCTACTTTCTGTTCAAGGTGCTGCTGCTCGCCTTCGCCGGCATGGTCTTGCTGCAGGCGGTAGCCGTGTTCTACCGGTCGTATCTCGAGTGGCGCGAAGGGCCTGCCGCCGAGGGGCGGTATCTTGACCGCGATGTCAGCGACGCCGCCGCGTCCGGCCACTGAGATTTGAGGGACGTCTGATGCTCTTTGGTTTGGACGGGGTCGAGATTGGCCTCATCATCGTCTTCCTCTGCCTCTTCGGCGCGATCCTGTCGGGCTTTCCGGTCGCGTTCGCCATCGGGGGCGCGGCAATCGTGTCGTTCGGCATCCTCGCCATGCTGGATTCCGCGGGCATCCTCGTCCACCAGGCGGTGGACACGAGATCCGATGCCTATCGTGCGATCCTGAACGAGGGGGTCGCGCCGCTCGATATCTCGAAGTTCCGATACCCGGACCTGCCGCGGGTCGCCGAGCCGCTGTTTCAGGGCGGATGGGAGCTCGCGCTCGACCGCAACATCTCGTTCATCGTAAACCGTATCAACGAGCGGGTCCTCGCCGGCGCCTCGATCGAGACACTGCTGGCCGTCCTGATGTTCGTGATGATGGGCATCACGCTGGAGCGTTCGCGGATAGCCAATGACCTGCTGACGATGATGGCGCGCGTGTTCGGCCCACTGCCGGGCGGTCTGGCCGTCGCGGTCGTCGTGGTGGGCGCGTTTCTTGCCGCCTCGACCGGAATCGTCGGGGCGACAGTGGTGACGATGGGTCTGCTGTCACTGCCGACCATGTTGCGCAACAATTACTCGCCCGAGCTTGCCACCGGCGTCATCGCGGCGAGCGGAACGTTGGGCCAGATCATCCCGCCATCGATCGTCATCGTCCTGCTGGGTACACTGGCCGGAGACATCTATTCGACCGCGCAGGAAGCGCGTGCGCAGGCGGCCGGGTGCGGCGATGCGCTCACCTACTTGGGGCGAGTGGCCGTGGTCTCGGTTGGGACGCTGTTCCAGGCGGCACTGCTGCCGGGCGTCTTCCTGGCGTTGCTCTACGGGCTCTACGCCTTCGGATACGCCGTGCTGAACCCCGCGAAGGCCCCGCCGGTGAAGGGGGACGGCGCGACGGGGGACTACATCACCCGCGGCGAGAAACTGACCTGGTTCCTTGGCGTGCCGGCGGCGCTTGTCGCCGCGCTCTTTTTCGCCGGCGCGGGCGGATTGATGGGCTCGCAGACCGTCGTGGTGGACGCTTATTCGCAGCAAGGGCAGGTGGCATCGCTTCGCACGAACGTCTCGCCCCAGTGCAAGGAGGCAATGATCGACCTTCACGGCCAGAGCGCCTGGGACCGCGCCGTGGCCGAGCAGCAGGCGATCAACGAGTCCGGGGTGACGCAGACGTCCACACGTCTCACGGACGAAGAGCGCGCGGCCGAGCGCACCCGCATGCTCGGCGACGCCGCGCCCATCGGCACCGGGATCGCCCTGTTCTTCCTGATGGCAGCGCTGGTCCTGTCCTTCGCCCGCGGCATTGCACCCGCGGACGAGCCCAGGCCGCTGGCCATCGGTGGCCTCGGCATCGTGCTGGGCCTGCTGGCCGACATCCTCTTCATCGGACCAACGACGTCGCCCGGCGTGACGGTGCTGATCCTGGCGATCCCGGGCCTGCTGGTCCTGTGGTCGCTGCGCCAGGCTGCGGCGCGACTGGCCCGCAATGACTTGGTCCGCGTGGTCTTTCCGCCGCTCGTGCTGATCGTCGCTGTCCTAGGCTCGATCCTCGGGGGGATAACAAACCCGACGCCGGCCGCAGCGCTCGGCGCTGGCGGAGCAATCATGCTCGCCGCCTTCCGCAAGCTGAAAGAGGACGGCCGGTCGGGCCGGGTCATCATCGGTGCTGCGCTTGCCATTGTCGTGATGCTGCTGATCGGCGTGAACTTCGACCTGCGCGTCGGTGTCGGTGAAACCGATTTCGAGCAATGGGTGGCGTACCTGATCGCGCAGGCCTGCTATCTCTTCGCGGTCTTCGGGTTGTTCTATTCCTGCGTCGTCCTCTGGACCGGAGGCGTCCTGACCCCGGTCGTGCGCGAGACGGCGAAGGTCACGAGCATGGTCTTCACCATCCTCATCGGCTCGCAACTTCTGAACCTCGTCGTGATCTCCTTCGGCGGCGAGCATTACATTCAGACGTTCCTGCGCAGCTTCGACAACGAGTGGGCCGTGTTCCTCATCGTCATGCTCGTCTTGTTCGTGCTGGGTTTCGTTCTCGATTTCCTCGAGATCATCTACATCGTGATCCCCATCGTCGGTCCGGTCATCTACGGGGGCACGATGGACCCGAAATGGGTGACGATCATGATCGCGGTGAACCTGCAGACGTCGTTCCTGACGCCGCCCTTTGGCTTCGCGCTGTTCTACCTGCGCGGCGTGGCCCCGAAAGAGGTTACGACAGGTCACATCTATCGCGGCGTAGTCCCGTTCGTGCTGATCCAGATCGTGGGGCTGGCGATCCTGTGGCTCTTCCCGTCGATCGTGACGATCGTGCCGGACCTGTTCCCGAACTGAACCGGTAGGGCGGCGGGTCCAGTCCGCCGCCTTTGGCTTCAGTGGCTGCTGTGGTCCGTGTCGCCATGTTCCGCGGCCGGGGCATCGCCGGGGCGGCGCACTTCGAACGTGACCGGGATGCGCACCTCGTCGGTGAAGATCAGGGTGCCCTTCACGTCGGTGCCGGGCTTCAGAGGGCGCTCCAACCCCATGAACATCACGTGCCGGCCGCCCCGCTCGAGCTTCAGGACTTCTCCCGGAGCAACCTCGAACCCCTCGGGCCGCGGTTCCATCCGCATCACGTCGCCGTCCATCAGGCTCTCGTGGAGCTCTGCCGTGGGGAAACCGGCCTCGACTCCCGTCAGCGTGTAGGCGGTGTCGCTTTCGTTGGTGATCGTCACGTATCCCCCGGCCGTGGTCGCGGTGGGGGAGGTCGCGTAGATCACGGCGTCCTCGACGGTGATTGCCGGCAGGTGGTTTTCGGCCAAGGCGGGCGTGGCGAGGCAGGCGAGCAGGAGCGCGGTGCGCAGCATGGGTCTCTCCGGTTATGATGAGCCGCAGATAGACCTCGGTGCGGCCGGTCTCAATGGCGCTTGCCGCCGCACCTGACCCGTCCTAGGGAGGAGGAATGAGACTTCTCTTCCTTGGTGATGTGATGGGGCGCGCGGGGCGCGCTGCCATCGAAACCCGTCTTTCGGCCCTGAAGGACGAGCTCGGCGTCGAGTTCTGCGTGGTCAACGGAGAAAACGCGACCAACGGCGCGGGGCTGTCGCCTGAGCATGCGCGCCTGCTGCTCGACGCGGGGGCCGATGCGCTGACCCTCGGTGACCACGCGTTCGACCAGAAGGAGATGCTGCGCTTCTGCGAAGACGAGCCGCGGATCGTCCGGCCGCTGAACTACTCCAAGGCCTCGCCCGGCCGTGGTGCACGTGTGTTCGAGACGGCGCGCGGCCGCCGCGTGCTGGTGGCGCAGGTGCTCGGGCAGGTCTTCATGAAGCGGCCGTTCGACGACCCGTTCTCGGCGATCGATCCGGTGCTGAAGAACGCCCGCCTCGGCGCCTCGGTGCAGGCCACGCTGGTCGACATGCATTGCGAGGCGACGTCCGAAAAGATGGCCATGGGCCATTTCTGTGACGGCAAGGCCAGTGTCGTGGTCGGCACCCACACCCATGTCCCGACGGCGGATGCGATGATCCTGCCGGGTGGCACCGCCTATCAGAGCGACGCGGGGATGTGCGGCGACTACGACAGCGTGATCGGGATGCAGAAGGAAGAGCCCCTGCGCCGCTTCATCACCGGCATGCCCAAGAGCCGGTTCGAACCTGCGCGGGGTGAGGCCACGTTGTCGGGTCTGCTGGTAGAGACCGACGATGCCACGGGCAAGGCGATTTCGGTCCAGATGATCCGGCGCGGCGGGCGGCTGTCGCCCGCCTGAGCGTCAGGCGAAGCGGCCGGAGCGCTCGAGGACCTCGATCTGGTAGCCGTCGGGATCCGCGATGAAGAAGAAGCGGGCGATCTTCTCGCCGCCCGGCGCGAACTCGACGATCTTGCGCGGGTCGAAGCCGGCGGCGTTGAGCCGCTCGTGCTCGGCATCGAGGTCGGCGACCGAAACCGCGAGGTGACCGTAGCCGTCGCCCAGATCATAGGGCTCGGTCCGGCTCTTGTTGATGGTCAACTCCAGCTCAAACCCGGTTTCGAAGTTCGAGAGGTAGACCAGCGTGAAGTCTTCGAAATCCAGCCGGTCGGCGACGGTCAGGCCGAACACTGTTTCGTAGAAGCGCCGCGAGCGGTCCTCGTCCAAGACGCGGATCATGCTGTGGGTCATCTTTGCCATGAAAGCCTCCTCTCAGCGCGGATCGAGCGCCGCGGCCTCGCGGGCAAGCGCCGTGATGCCGTCCCAGTCGCCGCCTTCAACCTTGTCCGCCGGCGCGACCCACGAGCCGCCGACGCAGAGCGTGTTCGACAGGCCGAGGTATTCCGGCGCGTTCTGCAGACTTACGCCGCCGGTGGGGCAGAAGCGGATCTGCGGCAGCGGCGCCCCGATCGCCTTCAGCGCCTTGGCGCCGCCATTGGCCTCGGCCGGGAAGAACTTGGCCACAGTGTAGCCTCGGTCCAGAAGGCGCATCGCCTCTCCCGCGGTGGCGATGCCGGGCAGCATGGGCAGCCCGGCCTCTTCGGCGGCGTCGAGCAAGCGGTCGGTCACGCCAGGCGAGACGCCGAACGTGGCGCCGGCGTCGATCGCCTTGTGCACATCCTCGGGCGTCAGCAATGTGCCGGCGCCAACGATTCCACCCTCGACCTGCGCCATCTCGCGGATCACGTCGAGCGCGGCTGGCGTGCGCAATGTCACCTCGAGCGCCGGCAGCCCGCCGGCGACAAGCGCCTCCGCCAAGGGGCGTCCGTGCGCGGCATCATGCACCACCAGCACGGGGATCACCGGGGCGCGGCGGCACAGGGCTTCGGTCTTCTGGCTGGCCTCAGCGGGGGTCATGGTCGTCTCCTTCGGCGGTCTGGCCGTACGCATTTCGCAGAATGTATGAACGAGGCGAGGCTAGACCACCACCCCGGCGCCCTGGCTGGCAAGGCCGACATTCTGGCGGAACACCTCGAACAGTTCGCGCCCGACGCCGTGGGAGTTGTCGGCAAGGTCGCGGGTGACGGCTTCGCGGGTCGAAAGGTCCACGCCCTTCACCTCGATCGTGCCGGCCTTCGCGTCCACGCGGATCACGTCCCCGTCGCGAAGCTTGGCGATCGGGCCGCCGTGATGTGCCTCGGGCGAGAGGTGGATGGCCGCAGGCACCTTGCCCGACGCCCCAGACATCCGCCCGTCGGTGACAAGTGCCACCTTCAGGCCGCGGTCCTGCAACACGGCAAGGGTGGGGGTCAGCGAGTGCAACTCGGGCATCCCGTTGGCCGACGGTCCCTGGAAACGGACGACGACGACCGTGTCTTCGGTGAATTCGCCGCGCTTGAACGCCTCCTTTGCACCCTCCTGATCTTCGAAGATGCGGCAGGGCGCCTCGATCACGTGGTACTCTTCTTTCACGGCCGAGATCTTCATCGCGGCGCGCCCGAGGTTGCCCTGCAGATCCGCAAGGCCGCCGGTCTTTTGGAACGGGTCGCTGACGGGGCGGAGGATCTTGTCGTTCTGGGTCTCGCGCGACGCGTCCTCCCACACGACGGCGTCGTCCTTGAGCTTCGGTTCCTTCGTGTAATCCCGAAGGCCATCGCCCATCACGGTCAGCGTGTCGTCATGAAGAAGGCCCGCGTCCAGAAGTTCGCCGATCATGTAGGTCAGGCCGCCGGCGGCGTGGAAGTGGTTCACGTCCGCAAGACCGTTCGGATAGACCTTTGCCATCAGCGGCGTCACGCTCGAAATGTCCGCGAAATCCTCGAGATCAAGCATCACGCCCGCGGCGCGCGCCATGGCCGGCAGGTGGATCAGTAGATTGGTCGAGCCGCCCGTTGCCATGAGGCCGACCATGCCGTTCACGAAGGCCTTCTCGTCGAGCACCTGCGCGGCGGGGCGATAGTCGTTGCCCAGGTTGGTGATCTCGGTCGCACGTTCGGCACCCGCGGCTGTCAGCGCATCGCGCAGCGGCGTGTTGGGGTTCACGAAGGAGGAGCCGGGCAGGTGGAGGCCCATGAACTCCATCAGCATCTGGTTCGAGTTTGCGGTACCGTAGAAGGTGCACGTGCCGGGGCCGTGATAGCTGGCCATCTCAGCCTTCATCAACTCGTCCCGGCCGACTTCACCGGCGGCGAACTTCTGGCGGATCTTCGACTTCTCGTCGTTGGGCAGGCCTGAGGTCATCGGTCCGGCAGGCAGAAAGACCGCCGGAATGTAGCCGAAAGTGGCGGCGGCGATGACGAGGCCCGGCACGATCTTGTCGCAGACGCCGAGGTAGACGGCTGCGTCGAACGTGTTGTGGCTGAGCGCGACCCCGGCGGCCAGCGCGATCACGTCGCGCGAGAACAGAGACAGCTCCATCCCCACTTGGCCCTGGGTCACGCCGTCGCACATGGCCGGAACGCCACCTGCGACCTGTGCCGTCGCGCCGGTCTTGCGGACGGCGGCGCGAATGAGATCGGGGAAACGCTCGTAGGGCTGATGAGCCGAGAGCATGTCGTTATAGGCCGTCACGATGCCCAGGTTCGGCTGGCGCCCGGCTGCCAGACGCTCCTGATCGTCGCCCATTGCGGCATAGGCGTGGGCCTGGTTGCCGCAGGACAGATGAGCGCGCTTCGGCCCTTCGTCGGCTGCGCGGGCCATCCGGTCCATGTAGGTGGCGCGCTTGTCCTTCGACCGCTCCACGATTCGGTCGGTGATGCGAGCGATGGTGTCGTTCAGTGGCATGGGATCTCTCCCCGCTAGGAAGGTTGGTTGCCGCGTAACATAGCCGCGTTAGCGATACCAGCCAGAGGCGACGGCTTTTCTCTGCCCGTCCAAGCGCGTATGCGCGGGGCATGACAGACCGTCCCACGATCCGGCTCTTGCCGAAAGCCAAGCCTCAGGCAATCCGCCATGGTTTCCCTTGGGTTTATGCCAATGAACTCGTCATGGATCGGCGCGCCAAGGCCATTGCGCCCGGCACGCTTGCCGTACTTGAGGATGCCGAGCGGCGGCCGATGGGCCTTGTCGCGGTCAACCCGAACTCGAAGATCGTCGGCCGCATGGTCGATATCGACCCCGACGCGACCGTCGATGCGATCTGGTTCCAGGCGCGGCTAGAACGGGCGCTCGCGCATCGGGAGCGGGTCTACGACGCCCCGTTCTATCGTCTGGTTCATGCCGAGGCGGACGGGCTGCCGGGCGTGGTGATCGACCGCTTCGGCGATGCGGCGGTGATTCAGCCGAACGCCGCCTGGGCCGACACGCGGCTGGAGGCGCTGGTCGAAGGCCTCGTCGCCGCGACCGGCATGACGACCGTGCTGAAGAGCTCGTCGGGCCGGACGCGGTCGCTGGAAGGACTCGACGAAGTGGATGCTGTGCTGCGGGGAAGCGTGGCCGGCCCGGTGCCCGTGCCCATGAACGGTGCGACGTACATGGCCGACCTGACCGGCGGCCAGAAGACTGGCCTGTTCTACGACCAGCGCGACAATCACGCGGCTGTAGCGCGCCTGTCGCGGGGGGCACGGGTGCTTGACGTTTTCGCGCATGTGGGCGGCTTTGCACTGGCCGCGCTGGCGAACGGAGCGACGCAGGCGCTTGCTGTGGACGGCTCTGCCGCGGCGCTCGATCTGGCGCGCGCGGGTGCCGAGGCGAGCGGGACAAACCACCGCTTTGATACGCGGCAGGGGGATGCCTTCGACACGCTCGAGGCACTTGCGGCCGAAGGCGCCGTGTTCGACGTGGTGGTCTGCGATCCACCGGCCTTCGCGCCGTCGAAATCCGCACGCGAGCCCGGCCTGCGCGCGTACGAGCGCGTGGCGCGCCTGGCCGCGCCGCTTGTGGCCGAGGGTGGCTACCTCACGCTCTGCTCGTGCTCGCACGCTGCCGACCTGTCGGCGTTCCGCAACGCGAGCGCGCGCGGCATCGGCAAGGGCGGCCGGCGCGGGCAGATTGTGCGCACCGGGTTCGCCGGGCCGGACCATCCGCTGCTCCCGCAGTTGGCTGAGTCGGGCTATCTCAAGGCGCTGACGTTCCGCCTGTGAAAGTCTTCCTCGACGCCTGCGTCCTTTATCCGACCGTCCTGCGCGAGATCCTGATCGGCGTGGCAGGGCGGGGCCTCTATCGGCCACTGTGGAGCCCGCGCGTGCTCGAGGAATGGGCGCGCGCGGCTGCGCGGCTTGGACCTGCGGGAGAGCAGGTCGCGCGGGACGAAATTGCAGCGATGCGCACGGTCTGGCCCCATGCCGAGGTTCAGCCAAGGGCGGGGGACCTGGCACGGCTGCATCTGCCCGATCCGAACGACGTTCACGTGCTGGCCGGCGCGATTGCCGGGTGGGCGGACCTGCTGTGCACGTTCAACGCCAGGGACTTCCCGAGCCATACTCTCGCATCCGAAGGAATCGAGCGCGTCGATCCGGATCAGCTGCTCGGATTGCTGATGCCATCGGACGAGGTCGCCGCCGTTGTCGCGGATGTCCATGCCACGGCCGTGCGACTGTCGGGCGAAACCATGCCCCTGCGCGACCTTCTGAAGCGCGCGCGGCTGCCGAAGCTGGGCAAGGCATTGACCCGATAGCCTCAGTTCTCTGGGAAGAAGCAGGCAGCGGGATGCGGAGTGCCTTCGATCTGCGGGCGTTCGGCCCGGCACTTGTCCTCGGTCTTCCAGCAGCGGGGCGCGAAGGGGCAGCCCGGCGGCACGGCGAGGGGGGAGGGCAGCTCTCCCACCAGCTTGATCCGCTCGCGCCGGTTTGCCGGGTCGGCCGAGGGCGTCGCCGAGATCAGCGCCTTTGTATAGGGGTGGCGAGGCGCATCGAAGATCTCGTCCTTCGGTCCGAACTCCACCGGGCGGCCCAGATACATCACGAGGATGTCGTCGGCCACATGGCGCACCACCGAAAGGTCGTGCGAGATGAACAGGTACGCGAGGTTCATCCGCTCCTGCAACTCGTTCAGCAGGTTCAGGATCTGGCTCTGGATGGACAGGTCGAGCGCCGAGACGGGCTCGTCCAGCACCAGCAGCTTCGGCTCGAGCATCAGGGCGCGGGCGACCGCGATCCGCTGGCGCTGCCCGCCCGAGAACATGTGCGGGAAACGGTCGTAGTGCTCTTCGCGCAGGCCCACGAGGCGCATCATCTCGCGCGCCTTCTCCTGGCGCTCCTTCGCGGACATCTTCGGGCGGTTGATCTTAAGCGGCTCTTCGAGGATCGCGCCGACCTTCTGGCGCAGGTTGAGCGAGCCGTAGGGGTCCTGGAACACGATCTGAATGTCGGAGCGGAGCTCGCGCCAACGGTCCTTGGTCACCTCTTGCCCATCAAGGTAAAAGTTGCCCGAGGTAGGCTCTTCGATCATCGTGACGAGGCGGGCGAGGGTGGATTTGCCGCATCCGGATTCGCCTACGACAGCTAAGGTACGCCCGGCCTCGACGCTGAACGAGGTGCTCGCGACGGCGCGGACGATGCCGGGTTTCGAAAAGAGCCCGCCGCCGACCTCGTAGTCGCGGCCGAGGTCCCGGGCTTCGATGACTGCGGTCATTGGATGCCTCCGTGGCGTGTTTCGCCGGCGCCACATGCCGTGAGGGCCGGTCGCCGGCGAATCTGTGGAACTGAAGAAAGCGGCAGCGTCACGCCTGCGCCTCCGCCGGCGCGTTCAGCGGGTAATGGCAGAGCGCAAGGCCCAGCTCCGCTGGCTGAACGGGCGGCTCGATCGCACGGCAGCGGTCGTCCGCGAACTTGCAGCGCGGGCTGAAGAGGCAGCCGACGGGCCGGTCATGCTGGCCGGGGACGACGCCGGGGATCGTCGGCAGGCGCCGCTCGGTCGCGCGCTCGGGCAGGGCGGCGAGCAGGGCCGCGGTATAGGGGTGGTGCGGGGTCGCGAAGAGGTTGGCGACGGGCTGATCCTCGACCTTCTGCCCGGCGTACTGGACTGCCACGCGCTCGGCCGTTTCCGCCACCACGCCCATGTCGTGGGTGATGAGGATCAGGCCCATTCCCGTGTCCTTCTGCAGATCGGTCAGCAGGTCGAGGATCTGTGCCTGGATCGTCACGTCGAGCGCGGTCGTCGGCTCGTCCGCGATCAGGAGGCGCGGCTTGCAGGCGATGGCCATCGCGATCATCACGCGCTGGTTCATGCCCCCCGACAGCTGGTGCGGATAGGCCTTGAGCCGTTGTTCGGGGGAGGGGATGCCGACCATCTCGAACAGTTCGACGCAGCGGGCGTGGCGCTGCTTGCGGTCCATGCTCGTGTGCTTGCGCAGGGCTTCGCGGATCTGGAAGCCCACGGTGAAGCAGGGGTTCAGCGACGACATCGGCTCCTGGAAGATCATCGCGAGGTCGTTGCCGATCAGGCGACGGCGCGCTTTGCCTGACAGCGTGCGCAGGTCGCGGCCGTCGAAGCTCATCTCTTCGGCGGTCACGGTGGCGGTCCAGGGCAGAAGGCCCATGGTCGCCAACATCGAGACCGACTTGCCCGAGCCGGACTCGCCCACGATGGCAAGGATTTCGCCCGGGTTCACGTCCACATCGACCTTGTCCACCGCGCGGAAAGGTCCGGAGGAGGTCGCGAAGGTGACTGACAAGTTTCGGATCTTGAGTAGGCTCATAGGAAGGTCAGTCCAATGGTGATGACGGCGCCACCGATCAGCAGATGAACGGTGCAGAAGCCCATGATGTCGCGCGCGCGCAGGCCCGCGATGCCAAGAAGCGGCAGCGCCCAGAAGGGCTGGATCATGTTGGTCCAGGCGTCGCCCCAAGCCACGGCCATGGCGGCGCGAGCGGTGTCGACGCCGATCGCCTCGGCCGCAGGCAGCACCACGGGGGCTTGGACCGCCCACTGTCCACCGCCCGAGGGGACGAAGAAGTTGACGATCCCCGCCGAGAGGAAGGTCCAGAACGGGAAGGTCCACTCGTTCGCGAGCGAGACCATGCCCTGCGACACCGACGCTGCGAGGCCGGAGGCCGTCATCACGCCCATGATCCCGGCGTAGAAGGGGAACTGGATGACGATGCCGGCGCCGCCCCGGATGCCTTCGGTTAGTGCGGTCAGAAGGTTGCGCGGGCTGCCGTGCAGAATGATCGCGAGCGTCAGGAACAGGAAGTTCACGACGTTCAGGGACAGGCCGCCGCCGGTCGCGAAATGAGAAACCAGCCAGACCACGCCGCCCGCGCCGATGATCCATGACAAGAACGGTGACGTCTCGAGCCACTCGGCCGGGGTTTCGGCGCGGGTGTCGGCGGTTTTTTCCTCGGTTAGCTTGTCGGGGTCGACAATCACCGCTTCGCCCTCGGGCGGCAGCATGGCGCGGTTCACCAAGGGGATGACGACCAGCAGGGCCAGGACGATGGCGATGTTGTAGAAGGCGAAGATCGTCTCGCCCGTGGGGATGATGCCTATGGCTTCGGCGAAGGGATGGTCGGGCGTGGCGATCGACAGCGAGATCGACCCGGATAGGCCACCATGCCACACCATGAAGCCTGAATAGGCGGCGGCGATCAGCAGGCGGTAGTCCACGCGGATCTGGCGCGCGATCTCCTTTGCGAAGAGCGCGCCGACGACGAGGCCGAAGCCCCAGTTCAGAAGCGAGGCGAGGACCGACACGACGCTGACCAGCAGGATCGCCCCCTGCGGACCTTTCGCGATGCCGGCGAGGCGCGACAGGATGCCCCGGACCAGAGGGGTCGAGGCCATCATGTAGCCCGACACCAGCACGAAGAGCATCTGCATCGAGAACGCGAGGAGCGACCAGAAGCCGTCGCCCCACATGTCTATCACCTCCACGAGACCGGTTCCCTGGAAGAGGATCGCGGCAGCCATGACGATCAGCGTCAGGATGACCACGAGGACGTAGGGGTCGGGCAGGTAGTGGTCGACGACCCGGGTCAGCGGACGAGAGATGGCACGCAGCATGTCAGCTCCTCTTCAGCTTGGGGTCGAGCGCGTCGCGCAGACCGTCGCCCATCAGGTTGATCGCCAGCACCGTGACAAGGATCGCGATGCCCGGAAGGGTAACGACCCACCACGCCCGCAGCACAAACTCGCGGGCGTCGGCCAGCATGGTGCCCCATTCCGGGGTGGGCGGCTGTGCGCCCATACCCAGGAAGCCAAGTGCTGCGGCATCGAGGATCGCGGTCGAGAAGGACAGCGCCGCCTGCACGATGATCGGCGCAAGGCAGTTCGGAAGGACGGTGATGAACATCAGCCGCAGGTATCCGGCCCCCGCCACGCGCGAGGCGGTGACATAGTCCTTCGACCGCTCGGACAGGACGCTGGCGCGTGTCAGGCGGACGTAGTGAGGCTGCAGGACCAGCGCGATGGCGACCATCGCGTTCAGGAGCGACGGCCCAAGCACCGCCACCAGCACCAAGGCAAGAAGCAGCGAGGGGAAGGCCAGAATGATGTCCATCAGGCGCATGATCAACGTGTCGAGCCATTTCGGCGCAAACCCGGCGAAAAGGCCGATGATGATTCCGCCGGACGCGGCCACGACAACGACGATGATGCCCACGAAGAACGAGAAGCGCGCCCCGTGGATCAGGCGGCTCAGCATGTCGCGGCCTAGTGCATCGGTTCCCAACGGGAAAGCGAAGGTCCCACCCTCCTGCCAGAAGGGCGGCTGGAGCGCATGCTCGCGGAACTGGGCCGAGGGGGAGTAGGGCGCGAGCAACGGAGCGAAGATCGCGATCACCAGGAACGCAAGAAAGATCCAAAGGCCGATGACTGCACCGCGATTCTCGGAGAACGAGTTCCAGAAGGTGCGAAAGCGGGTGGGGCGGGTGCCGCCGTGACGCAGGACGTTGCGGCCGGTTTGTGCAGAGGTGTCGGCCATCTCAGCGGCTCCGGATCTTCGGGTTGATGAGGCCATAGGTCAGGTCGACGAGGAGGTTCACGATCATCACGATCACTGCGATCATCAGAAGTCCCCCCTGAACAACGGGATAGTCGCGGCGGAAGATGGAATCGACCATCCACTTGCCGATGCCCGGCCAGGAAAAGATCGTCTCGGTCAGGATCGCTCCGGCGAGGAGCGTGCCCACCGACAGGCCGATCACGGTGATGACCGGGATCATCGCGTTTCTCAGCGCATGGAGGCCGTTCACCCGGCCGGACGACAGGCCCTTCGCGCGGGCGGTGCGGATGTAGTCCTCGGACAGGACCTCGAGCATGGCGGACCGCGTCTGCCGCGCGATCACGGCCAGCGGAATGGTCGCCAGCACGATCGAGGGCAGGATCAGGTGTGAGACGGCCGAGCGGAACGCGCCGCTCTGTCCAGACAGGAGGGAGTCGATCAGCATGAAGCCGGTCACGTCGTCGAAGTAGTACAGCAGACCCATCCGCCCCGAGACGGGCGTCCACCCCAGGTTGCCCGAGAACACGATGATCAACAGCAGCGCCCACCAGAAGATCGGCATGGAATAGCCAATCAGCGCGGTGGACATGAAGAAACGGTCCAGGAACTTGCCGCGGTAGACCGCTGCAATCACGCCCGCCGGAAGGCCCAGGAGCGTGGCTATGATGATGGCGCAGATCGCCAGTTCGAGCGTCGCGGGAAAGAGGGAGAAGAACTCGTCCCAGACGGGGCGGTTGGTCACGAAGCTGACGCCGAGGTCGCCCTGCAGAATGCCCGTGAGGTAGTCCCAGAACTGCGCCCAGATCGGCTGGTCGAACCCGTATTGTGCACGTAGCGCCTCGTAGCGCTCCTGGCTGAGGCCGCGCTCACCGGCCATGACGATGATCGGGTCGCCCGGCAGCACACGGATGAAAGAAAACGAGATCAGCGCCACCCCGAAGAAGGTCGGGATGAACGTGCCGAGGCGGGAGAGCGCGAATTTCAGCATCAGATCACCATCAGCTCGGTCGGAAATGTGGTGAGGGATCGAGAGCCGTCTTTGGTCACGAGGATATCGTCCTCGATCCTGACGCCGAACGCCCCCAGCTTGTAAAGGCCTGGCTCATTGGTGAAGACGGTCCCGATGTCAAGAGGAACGTGGTTCCCGCGCATAATGTAGGGGGCCTCGTGCACGTCTCGACCAAGGCCGTGGCCGGTCTTGGTGCGAATGCGGTCGGCGTAGGGCGACGCCTCGAGGATCGAGGTCACCGCGTCGTCGATATCGTGGGCGGTGACCCCCGGTTTGGCGGCGGCATGGCCGGCGCGGTTGGCGGCGAGCACCGTCTCGTACACGTCGCGCGCCTCGGCAGAGGGTTCGCCCACGAAGACCGTGCGCGTCATGTCCGAGGTCATGCCGCCGGCGCGCGCGCCGAAATCCAGAAGCAGCGCGTCGCCCGGCCGGATCGCATAGTCGGGGCGGGCGTGGGCGTGAGGCCGGGCGGAGTTGTCGCCGGCCGCGACGATGGGCGAAAACGCCAGCCCCTCGGCCCCGGCGGCAAAGAGCGCCCCCAGCAGGCGTGTCTCGATCCGGGTTTCGGTGTCGCCCACGCGGACCGTGTCGAGCGTCTCGCGCAGGGCGGTCTCGCTGATCTCGACCGCCTGTTCGAGCGCGGCGACCTCTTCCCGCGTCTTGCAAATGCGCAGGCCGCTGATGGCCGCCTCGTGGTCATGGATCTCAAGCCCACCATAGGCGGCGCGCAGGGCGTCCGAGACGAAGACGCGCATCACCTGGCCCTCGACCGCGATCGACCGCAGCGGAAGATGCCGGGCGAGCGCGTCGAAGGCGGCGGTATAGCCTGTCTGGTCGCGCCAGTCGAAGACCTCGCCCTCGATGCCGAGCGGCTCCCACGAGCCGAGCTCGAGGTTCGGGACCACTGCGGCGGGTGCGCCCTCGATCGGGATCACCAGCACCAGGGGGCGTTCGCTCGTGTGGAACTCGTGCCTGACGAGCCGCGCCAGATTTGGACCGGGGACGAGAGCAACGGCGTCGACCCGCAAGCTGCGGGCAAGGTCACGGAATTCGGAGAATCGCTCGGTCATGCGGTCGGGCCCGTGGCGTAGGAACTGGAATGGGGAAGGGGCCATGCGCCGGCCCTGAAAAACGCGACAGGGCGCGCGAAGAACGCGCGCCCTGTCTTGTGGCTCGGACGATTATTCGCCGGTGTTCAGCGAGACCGTGTCGAACAGGTGGCCGCCCAGCGGGTGGACGATGTAGCCCTCGACTTCGGACCGGACGGGCATGAACGTCACCGAGTGCGCGATGGTCGCCCAGGGCGCCTGGTCCTTGAAGATGACCTGGGCCTCTTCGTAGAGCTTTGCACGCTCGGACTGATCGCTGATCGTCTTGGCTTCCTGCACCAGCTGGTCGAACTCCTCATTGCACCACTGGGCGCGGTTCGCGCCACCGACGCCGTCGCACCCAAGGAGCACGGCCAGGAAGTTGTCGGGATCGCCGTTGTCGCCGGTCCAGCCAAGCAGGACCGCGCCGTCGCGGTCAATGTTCGACGACCGCTCGAGGTACTCGCCCCACTCGTAGGACACGATCTCGACGTCGACGCCGATCTCGGAGAAGTCCTCCTGGATCAGCTCGGCCATGCGGCGGGCGTTGGGGTTGTATGGACGCTGTACCGGCATCGCCCAGATCTTCATCGACAGGTCCTCGACGCCGGCCTCTTCCAGCATTTGGCGGGCCTGCTCGGGATCATAGGGATCGGGCTCGACCGAATCGTTGTAGCCCCACATGGTCGGCGGCAGCGGGTTCTTCGCCTTTTCCCCCTGACCGGCGAAGATCACGTCGATGATGGCGTCCTTGTCGATCGCCATGTTGAGCGCCTTGCGCACCTGCGGGTCGTCGAACGGCTCCTGCTGGGTGTTGTAGGCCATGTAGCCCACGTTCAGGCCTTCCTGCTCGAGCAGCTCCAGGTCCGTGTTCTGCCGGATCGATTCGATGTCGGCCGGGTTCGGGTAGGGCATGACGTGGCATTCGCCCGCCTGCAGACGCTGCAGACGGACGGAGGCGTCGGGCGTGATTGCAAAGACGAGGTTGTCGACCTTCGGCTCGTTGTCTTTCCAGTAGTTCTGGTTCTTCGAATACCGAATCACCGCGTCGGTCTGGTAGTCCTCGAACACGAATGGACCGGTGCCGATGGGCTGCTGGTTCAGCATCTCGGGCGTGCCGGCCGCTTCCATGGCGTCGGCGTATTCCTTGGACACGATCGACGCGAAGTCCATGGCCATGTTGGCGATGAACGGTGCTTCGGGGCGGGTCAGGTTGAAGCGGACCGTCATGTCATCGACTTTCTCGATCGATTCGATGAGGTCGGGCATCGACATGGAGTTGAAGTACTCCCACGAACCTTCGCCGTTCTGGCGCTCGAACGTGTAGATCACGTCGTCGGCATTCAGCTCGCGCGAGGGCGTGAACATGTCGTTCGAGTGGAACTGGACGCCTGGGCGCAGGCGGAACGTGTACTGCGTACCGTCCTCGCTGATGTCATAGCTTTCGGCGAGGCCGGGGACGGTGTTGGTGGTGCCCGTCTCGAATTCGACGAGCTGGTTGTAGACCGTGTGGCTCGACGCGTCGAAGGTCGTCCCTGCGGTATAGAGCGCGGGGTCGAAGCCTTCGGGGCTGCCTTCCGAGCAATAGACCAGCGTCTGGCTCTGAGCATGCGCGGCGCCAGCGACGCAGAGCGCGAGCGCAGAGACGGCCAGGCTGTGGCGGAATTTCATGTGGATGACTCCCTGTTGATGCCGACACCGGGTCTTTGCTGCCCGGCGATCATGGACGGACCTTGACAAGCGTTGAGGCGATGGTCCAGCCCCTCGATGCAGCGGCTTGCAGGGTGCCGACACGTCAGCTGCGGCCCGCATCGCGATTGACTAACCTGATTAAAAGAGTAGGGTTTTACGGAGCGATTGCGGAGAGCCCGATGTCAAAGCCGTTCCTGCCCCCCCAGACGCGCCCTGTCGGTTCCTCGCCGGTCGGGCGCATCACCGATCTTCCGCCGGCCGAGGGGTGGTGGATCCGCGCTTTCCGGCATTGGGGCGGCGAGGAAAGGGTTCTCTCAGAGGATATGACCGGCCGCTTCGGAGCCGCCCGCGCCAAGCGAATCCTGTCCCGGTTCGACGAACTGATGGAGATTCTCGTCAGTCATGCCCGCCGGCCGCTGATGGCCCACGGGGCGGGTTGCCAATGCCTGGGATCGGACGAGGCGGTCTTCGCGCTTTTCTGCACCACCGCCACCCACGGCGCGCGCGAGGACGCGATGATGATCGCCTGCCTCATGGTCCGCCCCGACGTGGCCCCCATCGCCGTTTCGCTCGCCCAGGGACTAGGGCTGGAAATCGAGCGGGGCCTGCGGGCGCGCAAGCTCTGCTGAACCCGCACACGGCGGATTGACGACCCCGCGTCTCAGGGACAAGCCTTGCGCAAAAGGAGTCCCCGATGAACGCCCCGAACGACCTCTCTGCCTTCTGGATGCCCTTCTCCGCCAATCGCCAGTTCAAGGCGGCCCCACGGATGCTGACGAGCGCCGCCGACATGTACTATCGCACCGATACGGGGCGCGAGGTGCTTGACGCGACGGCGGGCCTCTGGTGCGTGAACGCGGGCCACTGCCGCCCGAAGATCGTCGAGGCTGTGCAGCGCCAGGTGGCCGAACTCGACTATGCGCCGGCGTTCCAGATGGGGCACCCGAAGGCGTTCGAGCTTGCCAGCCGCCTCGCCGCAATCGCGCCGCAAGGACTGGACCATGTCTTCTACACCAACTCCGGGTCGGAATCGGTCGAGACGGCGCTGAAGATCGCGCTCGCCTATCACAAGGCGAAGGGGCAGGGCGACCGGACCCGGCTGATCGGGCGCGAGCGTGGCTATCACGGCGTCAATTTCGGCGGCATCTCCGTCGGCGGGATCGTCAACAACCGCCGTGCCTTCGGTCCGCTGGTGCCGGGCGTCGACCACCTGCCGCACACCCACCTGCCGCAGAACGCCTGGACCCGTGGGCAGCCCGAGCATGGCGCCAACCTTGCCGACGACCTTGAACGGCTTGTCGCGCTGCACGGCGCCGAGACCATCGCGGCAGTCATCGTCGAGCCCGTTGCCGGTTCGACCGGCGTCATCCTGCCGCCCAAGGGCTATCTCGAGCGGCTGCGCGAGATCACCCGCAAACATGGCATCCTATTGATCTTCGACGAGGTCATCACCGGGTTCGGCCGAGTCGGTGCGCCCTTCGCGGCCGACCGTTTCGGCGTCACTCCCGACATGATTACCTGTGCCAAGGGCCTGACGAACGGCACGATCCCCATGGGCGCGGTCATTGCCTCGTCCGAGATCCACGACGCTTTCATGAACGGCCCCGAGCACCTGATCGAGCTGTTCCACGGCTACACCTACTCCGGTGCGCCCGTGGCCTGCGCCGCCGGGCTGGCCACGCTGGACACCTACCGCGAGGAGGGGCTGTTCGAGCGGGCGCACGAGGTCGAGGAACAGTGGGCCAACATGCTGCACGGGCTTCGCGACTGCCGCCACGTGATCGACGTGCGCAATATCGGCCTGATCGGCGCGATAGAACTTGAGCCGATGGAGGGGCAGCCTACCAAGCGCGCCTTTCAGGCCTTTCTCGACGCATTCGAAGAAGGGCTGATGATCCGCACGACGGGCGACATCATCGCCATGTCGCCGCCGCTCATCATTGGGCAGGAGCACTTCGACCGCATCGGCGAGAGCCTCCGCCGCGTCCTGAACGCGCTCGACTGACGCGACCCGGCGTTCACGGAGATCCGCCGCGGACGCCGCTTTCTAGCGGCGCATCATCTTAAGCGGCTCCGTGCGGGCCAGCCGCGTGAAATGCGCCATGAACGGTCGATCCGATTCGTCCGACCTCACCGCCGCGTAGAGCCGCCTGGTCAATCCCGTCTTTGTCAGCGGCCGTGTGACGTAGTCCGACTGCAGCTTGATGTCGCGCACCACCCAATCGGGCAGCACCGCGACCCCGCGCTGGCTGGCCACAAGGATCAGGATCATCGCCGTCAATTCAACCTGCCGGATCGCCTGCGGGGTCACGCCTGCAGGGATCAGGAGTTCGGTGAAGGCATCCAGTCGCTCGGGCGGGACGGGATAGGTGATGAGCGTCTGGTCGGCGAAATCCTCGGCCGTGACGAACTCCTTTTCGGCGAGGGGATGACCCCGGGCCGCCACGAAGACCGGCTCGTAATCGAACAGCGGCTGAAAGCTGATCCCCGCGAGGTCTTCTGGATCGGAAGAAATCACCAGGTCCACCGTCTCGCGCTGCAGCGCAGGCAGGGCGTCGAAGGCGAGGCCGGGGCGGATATCGACGTCTACGTCCGGCCAGGCGCGCCGAAACTGTTCCAGCACCGGGAACAGCCATTCGAAGCAGGCGTGGCATTCGATGGCGATGTGCAGCCGCCCGGTGCTTCCGGCGACGAGCCCCGCGAACTCGGCCTCGAGCGCCGCGACCTCGGGCAGAATCCTCTCGGCCGCGCGCAAGAGGCGCATTCCTGCGGGCGACAGCTTGAGCGGCTTGGAGCGTCGCACGAACAGCTCGACCCCCGCCTGGTCCTCGAGGTTCTTTACCTGGTGAGACAGGGCCGACTGCGTTATGTTCAGCCGGTCGGCCGCACGTGCCAGCCCGCCCTCGTCATGGATGGCCTTGATCGTCCGCAGGTGCCGGAATTCGATATGCATATGTTGCGGAACTCATGATAGTCTTCGAGATTATGAGTTTTTCTCACGAAGAGTCGTGTGGGACAAGGGTTCAAACAGAAGGGGCAGTGCGATGTGCCGCGTCAGCTACGAATTCTTTCCGCCGAAGACCCTCGAGGCGTCGTTCCGCCTGTGGGACACGCTCAACGTCCTTGCGCCGACGGCGCCCGACTTCGTCTCGGTCACCTATGGGGCGGGGGGCACCACGCGCAAGCTGACCCATGAGGCTGTGACGACGATCGCCAAGACCACGGGCCTGCGCGTTGCGGCGCACTTGACTTGTGTCGAAGCGTCAAAGGCCGAAACGCTCGAAATTGCCGAAAGCTATGCCGAGGCGGGAATCACCGACATCGTCGCCCTGCGCGGGGACATGCCGGGTGGCGGGCGCTTCATTCCGCACGAAGATGGTTTTGCCTCGTCCATCGAGTTGATTGAAGCTTTGGCCGTGACCGGAAAGTTCACCCTGCGCGTCGGCGCCTATCCCGACCGCCACCCCGAGGCCCCGTCGGCCGCGGCTGACGTAGAGTACCTCAAGCGCAAGATTGACGCAGGCGCGACCGAGGCGATCACCCAGTTTTTCTTCGAGGCAGAGACGTTCTTGCGCTTCCGTGACCGCTGCGCCGCGGCCGGAATCGATGCGCCCATCGTGCCCGGCATCCTGCCGATCGAAAGCTGGAAGGGCGTGCGCAAATTCGCGACCGCCACCGGCACCATGATCCCCGGCTGGGTCGATCAGGCATTCGAGGCCGCCGCGCGCGACAATCGCTCGGATCTGCTCGCCACGGCCATCTGCACCGAGATGTGTTCGGACCTGCTGAGCGAGGGCGTGGACAAGCTGCACTTCTACACGCTGAACAAGCCGACCCTCACCCGCGACGTGATCCACGCCCTTGGCCTTGCGCCGGAGCCGGGATTGGAAAAGGTCGCCTGAGGCGTTCGATCAGCCCAGTGGCGAGACTCGGGCGAGCCCTTCGACCTTCGCCTTGGCGCTGCCGCTGTCGATGCTCTCGGCCGCTATCGAGACGCCCTCAGCAAGATTGCCGGCGCGTCCCGCCACGACCAGTGCTGCCGCGGCGTTCAGCAGGACTGCGTCACGATAGGCTGACGCTTCGCCCGCCAGCAATCCGCGGAACGCACGGCCGTTCTTTTCAGGCGTGCCGCCGATAATCTCTTCGAAGGGGTGCTGGGGCAGGCCGGCATCCTCTGGCGCGACCTGCTGCATCGTGACGGTTCCACCATCGAGTATCGCGACGGTCGAGGGGCCCGAGATTGCAAGCTCGTCCGTGCCGTCCGAGCCGTGGACGAGCCAGGCGCGTAGCGTCCCGAGTTGCCCCAGTGTTTCGGCCATGGGTGTAAGGATCTCGGCCGAGAACGCTCCGGTCAGCTGATACTTCACTCCCGCCGGATTCGTCAGCGGACCGAGGATGTTGAAAATCGTCCGAGTGCCGAGCTCGATCCGTGTAGGCATCACGGCCTTCATGGCCGGGTGGTGCATCGGCGCCATCATGAAGCCGATGCCGACCTCCTCCAGCGCACGCTCGACCACCTTGGGGCCGACCATGACCTCGATCCCCTGCTGGGCGATAACGTCGGCGGCGCCGGATTTCGACGACAGGTTGCGATTGCCGTGCTTGGCGACCGGCACGCCCGCGCCCGCCACGACGAAGGCGGCGGCAGTCGAGATGTTCAGCGTTCCCTTGCCGTCGCCCCCGGTGCCGACGATGTCCATCGCCCCTTCGGGCGCGCGCACTTTCACCGCCCGGTCGCGCATTGCGGCGGCGGCGGCGGCGTATTCCGACACCGCTTCGCCCCGGACCCGCAGGGCCATGAGAAGGCCGCCGATCTGGCTGGGCGTAGCGTCGCCGGCGAAGATCAGGTCGAAGGCCGCGCGCGCCTCGTCCTCGGTCAGGGGGCGGTCGACGGCCGCGGCGATAAGCGGCTTGAGCGTGTCGCTCATGCCGAGACGAGGCCGGTCTCGAGGAAGGTGCGCAGCATCGCGTGGCCATGCTCGGACCGGATCGACTCAGGGTGGAACTGTACGCCGTGGATCGGCAGTTCGCGATGCGCGAGTCCCATGATCGTTCCATCCTCGAGCGCGGCGGTGACCTTCAGGTCGTCCGGCAGGGTGTCGCGCTCGACCACTAGCGAATGGTAGCGGGTTGCGGACAGGGGCGAGGGCAGGTTGGCGAAGACGCTTTCGCCATGGTGATGCATGATCCCGGCCTTGCCGTGGACGATCTCGCTGTGGCGCACGACCTTGCCCCCGAAGGCCTGTCCGATGGCCTGATGCCCGAGGCAGACGCCAAGAAGCGGCACTTCCGCCTCGGCCGCCGCCTTGACCAGCGGCAGGCAGATGCCCGCGCG
Organism: Palleronia sp.; assembly: GCF_042089775.1. Taxonomy (NCBI): domain Bacteria; kingdom Pseudomonadati; phylum Pseudomonadota; class Alphaproteobacteria; order Rhodobacterales; family Roseobacteraceae; genus Palleronia; species Palleronia sp. The sequence continues at coordinate 4,477 of NZ_JBELKF010000033.1, read as the reverse complement.
GTCGGGATCGCAGGGGCCGGGGGACAGCAGGATGTGGTCGGGCTTGAGCGCCATCGCCTCTTCGACGGCGAGCGCGTCGTTGCGGTGGACTTGGACCTCGGCCCCCAGCTCGCCCACGTAATGAACGAGATTCCAGGTGAAGCTGTCATAGTTGTCGATCAGCAGAAGCACGCCGGATCTCCTTGTCTTGGGTGCGGGGCTGGCGGCCCCGGACTCGACAGGTATAGATGGGGAAAAGCGCAGGCAAGCGTCAAGCAGGCGAAAGGAATCCCGGGTGAAGGCTCTCCTCGCAGGAATGGGTGCGGGTGGCGTGGTCGGCGTGGTCGGCCTTGCCATCGGCCTTGCTGTCGTGCCCCAACGGGAACCTGCGGCGGTGCGAGGAGCGGAGCGTCCGACAGCGACCAGTTCCGAGGGCGCTGCGACAGAACCGGACGCCTCCACGATCTTCGCCGATGAGCCGTCGGCCGATGACCGGTTTGCCGCGACGGCACCCGTTCAGGCCCGGGAAGAGCCCGAGTCGATCTCTGCACCGAACCAGCCCGCAGAGGATGGAAATGCGCCGCCAGGGAATGCGGCCGCGGAACTCGAAGAGGGCGAGCCGGTGCAAGGCGGCCGAGCCGTGCCGGCCGGCGCGGGAGCTTCAGTCACCGAGGATGCGGAGCAGGAAGCCGCCGCCGAGCTTGCTCCTGCGCCCGGATCCACGGATGAGGGGCAGACGTCCGCAGCCGCCGAGGCCGCGGCAGCGCTCTCGGCGGCAACGCGTGACGGCCCGGCCGCTGCCGAACTGGCCCCCGAAGATCCGCAGGGGGCGGACAAGAGCCCCGATGCCGGCGACCATGCCTTGGCGAATCGGGGGGACGCTGCGTCTTTGGCCGAGAAAGCCGAAGCTTTTGCCGAGCCCACGCCGGCGCCCGCCGTCCAGACCATGACACCCGCAGCGCCGGAAGGCGACGCTGTTGAAATCACTCAGCCGGAGGTGAGCGCAGAACCTGCGCCCGGGCTGCGGAACGAGTCCGACGCCCGGCCAGCAGCTCCCGACTGGCCGGATCCAGGTGCGGGTGCGCCTGCCTTTGTCGCAGACTTGCCACCGCCCCCTAAGCCGCTGCCGCAGCGCGAAAGCTCTCCTCAGGTCCAGGACGACCCCACGGACAGTGCAGCGTTGAGCGCAGAGCCGGAGGATGCGCGGCCCGCCCTCATTCGTAATGCCGCGGCAGAGCCACCGCCGGCGGGCATCCCAATGTTGGCGCTTATCCTCGTGGATCGCCCTGAGGCTGACCTGATCGACGACATGCCGCTCACAGTGGCGATCGCCGCTGATGCGGTTGATGCGGGCGAGCGCGCCGACGCATGGCGCGCGGCGGGCGCGGAGATCGTGGCGATCCCCGGCCTGCCAGACGACGCGGACGGGACCGGGCC